>CAYWTT010000163.1:0-7791 GCA_964461245.1 uncultured Prolixibacteraceae bacterium
CAGCCCTGACAACCTTTCCAAAAGGCATCGTCGGAAGTAAGCTCCGAGAAGGTAACCGGGCGGTATCCCAGGGAATGGTTGATTTTCATTACTGCCAGCCCGGTGGTGAGACCAAAGATTTTTGATTCCGGGAATTTACTCCTGGACAATTCAAAAGCCTTCTTTTTTATCTCTTTGGCCAGCCCGATCCCGCGATATTCCGGATTGACGATCAATCCCGAGTTAGCCACGAACTGGTGGTGTTCCCATGACTCTATGTAACAAAAACCTGCAAACTGGTCCCCATCCAGGGCAATGATGGCTTTCCCCTCCATCATTTTTTCAGCAAGGTACTCATAGGTCCGCCGGGCGATACCTGTACCGCGCTGCTTGGAAGCCAGATCTATGGCATCGTTGATGGTGTCTACATAACCCAGATGCTTTTCACCGGCCACTTCAACCGAAATATCCTTCAATTCTTTCATTTTTCTAAAAATCAGATTTTATTTTTCAAATAAGGTAATGATTTCAGTAAAATTTGCTTCAGATTGTCTTTCGTAACATTTTCTTTAAGAATGATCAAAATGGTGTCATCCCCGGCAATTGTACCCAGCAACTCCGGGTACCGGGCATTGTCGATGACCACGGCAATACTGCTGGCATGTCCGGGCAAGGTTCTGATCACCGCCAGATTGCCTGACATCTGCAAGTCTCTGAACCCATCGGCCAGGTAATTGATCCTGGTTTGCTCCCCCAGATAGTCCGGAAGTTTCTCCCCGGGGACCATGTAGGTATAGCCTTTCTCTCCATCGGGCACTTTGATGATCTTCATTTCGTGCAGATCACGTGAAAGAGTCGCCTGGGTGCCGTCAAATCCTTTCCCACGCAATAAAAACAACAACTCATCCTGGCTGCTGATCCTTTCTGCCCTGATCAGCTGCCTGATGACCTCCTGACGTTCCTGCTTCCTTCTCATTTTATGTGTATAAATATGCGTATTTTTGTGCAAAAATATACATTTTTTATTTTTGTATGACTTCTGTAACTATTTTTTCCTATTTTTGCAGCGGATTTACACCAATGTAAACTTTTAGTGATGCGGCATTTTAAAAAGCTGATAGATACAAAGGCAAAAGCCGGATGCGTTTGAACTTTCCAAGAAGGGCAAACGCATTTTTTTTGATATTTAAAATCGCATGGAAAAGCTATGACGGAGTTCAGAAAAGCAAAATTAATTTTGGAAGACGGAACTGTTTTTGAAGGAAATTCCTTTGGATATGAAAGGTCGGTGGCAGGTGAAGTAGTGTTTTACACAGGCATGACGGGTTATCCCGAAAGCCTGACCGATCCATCCTATGCAGGTCAGATCCTGGTTCCCACCTATCCCATGATTGGCAATTACGGTGTACCGGCAGAAACCACCTCCCAGGGATTTTCCGTTTTCCTGGAATCGGAAAAGATTCAGGCAACAGGGTTGATCATAGCCGATTATTCCATTGAATACAGTCATTGGAATGCCGAAAAAAGTTTATCTGACTGGCTTAAATTTTACGGGGTGCCGGCTTTGTTCGGGATTGACACGAGGGCACTGACCAAAATTCTCCGAATGAAGGGGTCGATGCTTGGAAAGATTGAGTTTGCGGAAGAACCGGTCGGTTTTTACGATCCCAACCTGGAAAACCTGGTTTCCACGGTAAGTTGCCGTCAAAGGACTGAATATGGATGCGGAGAGAAGAGGGTGGTTTTGGTCGATTGCGGGGTTAAGAACAACATTATCCGGTGTCTGCTGAAAAGGGATACGACAGTGATAAGGGTACCCTGGGATTATGATTTCAGCAAGGAGTCATACGACGGCGTCTTTCTTTCCAATGGTCCCGGAGACCCGGCCATGTGCGGTGCTACCGTGGAGAACATCCGGAAAATTCTGGACGATGACAAACCCATCATGGGGATCTGCCTGGGCAACCAGCTTCTGGCAAGAGCCGCAGGTGCCGATACTTACAAGCTGAAATTCGGTCACAGGAGTCACAATCAGCCCGTACTGCTGGTCGGAACCGACCGCTGTTTCATCACCTCTCAGAATCATGGATATGCCGTTTCACCCGACACCCTTGCCGGAGATTGGGAACCGCTGTTTGTCAATGTCAACGACAATACAAACGAAGGGATCCGGCACAAATCAAAACCCTTCTTTTCAACCCAGTTCCATCCTGAAGCTTCCAGCGGCCCTGTGGATACTGAATTTCTTTTCGACCGGTTCATTGACAGCATGAAAAAGCCATAGCGCAGAATCTGTGATTCCCGGTTTAAAATTAGAGATATGAAGTTTCTGACGATTAGCAAGCAAAAGTAATGAGCGAAAGACAAGTAAAAAAAGCGATAGTTTTGGGATCCGGGGCACTCAAGATCGGTGAGGCCGGAGAATTTGATTACAGCGGGTCGCAGGCGCTGAAAGCCCTAAAAGAGGAGGGTATAGAAACTGTCCTGATCAATCCGAATATTGCCACTATCCAGACATCGGAAGATATTGCCGACAAAATTTACTTTTTGCCTGTCACCCCATTTTTCGTGGAGGAGGTGATCAAGAAGGAACAACCGCAGGGAATCCTGCTTGCCTTTGGCGGGCAAACCGCACTGAATTGCGGGGTGCAGCTGTACAAAGCAGGAATTCTGGAAAAATACAACCTACAGGTATTGGGCACGCCTGTCCAGGCTATTATGGAAACCGAAGACCGCGATCTTTTCGCACGACTGCTTGCCGGGATAGATGTAAAAACGCCGCAGAGCATCGCAGCCACCCATATGGATGAAGCATTGGCTGCGGCCGCAAAACTCGGTTTCCCAATTATCATCCGTGCCGCTTACACCCTCGGTGGTTTGGGAAGCGGCTTCTGCAACAACATGGAAGAGTTGCAGGCACTGGCTGCCAAGGCTTTCACATACAGTCCGCAGATCCTGGTGGAAGAATCCCTGAAAGGATGGAAAGAGGTGGAATATGAAGTGGTCCGGGACCGGTTTGACAATTGCATCACGGTATGTAACATGGAGAATTTCGATCCCCTGGGAATCCACACGGGGGAAAGTATCGTTGTCGCCCCGTCGCAAACACTGACCAACTCCGAATACCACAAATTAAGGGCCATTGCCATTAAGATCATCCGCAGGGTAGGTGTCGTCGGGGAGTGCAATGTACAGTTCACCCTCGATCCGAACTCCGAAGACTACCGCGTTATCGAGGTGAATGCCAGGCTTTCCCGTTCTTCGGCCCTGGCTTCCAAAGCCACTGGATACCCCCTCGCTTTCGTGGCGGCCAAATTGGGACTGGGATACGGTCTTCACCAGCTGCACAACTCGGTGACCAGGGTCACCACGGCCTGCTTTGAACCTGCCCTCGATTATTGCGTGGTAAAGATCCCCAGGTGGGATCTGAATAAATTCGTCGGCGTTTCAAAAACCATCGGAAGTTCAATGAAAAGTGTCGGGGAGATCATGGCCATCGGCCGGACCTTTGAGGAAGCCATCCAGAAAGGGATCCGGATGACCGGGACCGGCATGCACGGTTTTGTGGCCAACCGGGAGGAGATAACCATCGAAGCCATCGAGGAAGAACTTGCTCATCCTACCGACCGGCGCATTTTTGCCATAGCCGAGGCATTTCACAAAGGCTATTCGGTGGAGGATATCTTTCAGCGAACCCAAATTGACCGTTGGTTCCTGTACCGGCTTCAGCATATTTTCAATCTAAGGAACCAACTGCTGGACCATCATTCCATCGAACAACTGCCTGCCGGATTGCTGTCGGATTGTAAGAAAGCGGGCTTCTCCGATTTCCAGATAGGTCGGCTGGTGCTGAAAAGCGCAGTGCGGGACATGGAAGAGACCATGCTGAAAGTGCGCGAATTCCGCAAATCGCTCGGCATTGTGCCGGTGGTCAAACAGATTGATACCCTGGCAGGAGAGTATCCGGCAGTGACTAACTATCTCTATGTCACTTATAACGGCATGGAAAATGATGTGGATTTCGGCAACGACGGAAAATCGGTGATTGTTCTGGGATCGGGAGCATACCGCATCGGCAGTTCGGTGGAATTTGACTGGTGTACGGTGAATGCCGTGAAAACCATCCATGATCAGAATTACCGGTCGGTGATGATCAATTATAATCCGGAAACAGTAAGCACCGATTATGATACTTGCGACCGGCTCTATTTTGATGAACTGAGTATTGAAAGAGTCCTGGATATTGTGGATTGCGAGCATCCACACGGAGTGGTAGTCTCCATGGGGGGGCAAATCCCCAATAACCTGGCCATGAAACTCTACCGGCAACAAATTCCCGTGTTGGGAACCTCTCCGGTAGACATTGACCGGGCTGAAGACCGTGACAAGTTTTCATCCCTTCTCGACCGGCTGGGAGTGGACCAGCCCAGGTGGGCAAAACTCTCCACCATCAGAGAGATTCACCGGTTCATCGAAAAAGTGGGATATCCTGTGTTGATCCGCCCTTCCTATGTATTGTCGGGAGCTGCCATGAACGTGGTTTCCAATGAGGATCAGCTGGAGCATTTCCTGAAAATGGCCGCCGATGTGTCGAAAGAGCATCCGGTGGTGGTGAGCGAATTCATCGAACAGGCCAAAGAGATAGAAATGGATGCCGTGGCCAATAAGGGAGAGATTATAGCCTACGCCATTTCCGAACATGTGGAGTTTGCCGGAGTTCATTCAGGCGACGCCACCATCGTTTTCCCTCCCCAGAAACTGTATATCGAAACCATCCGCCGGATCAAGAAGATCTCGCGTAAAATTGCCGAATCGCTTCAGATTACAGGCCCGTTCAACATGCAATTCCTGGCCAGGGACAATGACATCAAGGTGATCGAATGCAATCTCCGTGCCTCAAGAAGCTTCCCCTTTGTCTCCAAGGTCATGAAACTGAATATGATCGACATTGCCACCAAAGTAATGCTGGGCATACCGGTAGTTAAACCCGACAAATCCCTGTTCGAACTGGATTATGTAGGAGTCAAGGCCCCCCAGTTCTCATTTGCCAGACTATTGAACGCCGATCCGGTTCTCGGGGTGGATATGGCCTCTACCGGCGAAGTCGGCTGCATCGGAGAAAATTTCTATGAAGCCATGCTGAAAGCCATGCTTTCCGTGGGATATACCATACCGGCCAAAAATATTCTGATTTCCTCAGGACCCTCCAGGTCAAAGGTCGAACTGCTTCAAAGCGCCCGCATGCTCTCTGAACGGGGGTATCACCTGTTTGCCACTGAAGGGACCCATAAATTCCTGACGGAAAACGGCGTAGAAAACAAGCTGCTGCACTGGCCCGATGAAGAAGACCGCCATCCCAATACACTGGAATACCTTCAATCGAAAAAAATCGACCTGGTCATTAATATTCCGAAGAACTTCACCCGGAGGGAATTAAGGAACGGATACCAGATCAGACGCAGCGCCATCGATTTCAACATACCTTTGATTACCAACGCCCGGGTAGCCAGTGCGTTTGTTTATGCCATCTGCAAATACAATCCCGAGAAATTGGCCATTAAAAGCTGGGCAGAATACTGACCCGAAAATCCAGGCAGCAAAGGGGATCTTTGCGGATGACAAAATAATGCCTGATCAGGATAATTACTAAATAAAAGATATTATTTTTATAATTTGGCATTACCCGGATTTGGAATTTCAAATTTGAACTGGTTAATGATAAGGAATTATGAAAAAGATCTTGCCCTTAGTAATGATGACACTTTTTGTGGGTTCAACGATCCTGTCGTTCGTGATTTATCAGGATCAGAAAAAGGGAGATCCCTGGACCATTCCGGATGAGTATAAATCCAAAATAATGCCGGCTGCCGCCGAGGCAAATCAGGGGAAAATGCTCTGGGCTGTGAATTGCAAATCCTGTCACGGAAGCACCGGCATGGGAGACGGACCTAAAGCAGCCAGTCTGGAGACCTTCCCAGGGAACTTCCAAACACCGGAATTTCAGGCTCAGTCAGATGGTACAATTTATTACCAGTCCTTCACCGGAAGAGGTGAAATGCCCAATTACGAAAAAAAGATACCTGCAGAAGAAGATCGTTGGAACCTGGTGGCTTATATCAGAACGATGAAAGGTCTGACGGAATAAAGGTTCAAATCTGACTGCACATGACAAAACTGAATCAATTAATCAGACCGCTGTTTTCGATGGTAACTACCGGCGCTTTGCTGGTGATTTTTTTATCCGCCATAGCCTATGCCACTTTCATTGAAAATGATTACGGAACATCCACTGCCAGAATACTGATTTACAATGCAAGGTGGTTTGAAGTGCTTTTGCTGCTTTTAGCCATCAACCTTTCAGGGAGCATCCTTTACAACAAGCTGATCCCTGAAAGGAAATGGGGCACATCCCTGTTTCACGCCGCCTTCCTTGTAATCCTTGCCGGAGCAGCGATCACCCGGTATTCCGGATTTGAAGGATCCCTCCATATCCGGGAGGGTGAAGAGAACAACCGGCTTATGACAGAAGCCACCTTTATTACCATAACTGCCTCTCAGTCAAATGATACGGTGACTGCCAGAGAGAAGGTCCTTTTTTCACCCTACACGGGGAACCGGTTTAAAAAGATACTCACGCTGGCTGGCCGGCCAATCACCGTGGAGAACATCCGTTTTGTGCCTTCTGCTGCCGAATCCATTACCGAAGATCCGGAGGGGGAACCCATCCTGGCTATACTGGCGGTTGATCAGCAATCTCTTCGAACCGATTTTCTACTGAAAAAGAACGAAACACGGAAAATTGGAGGTACCGTTTTCGGATTCATGAATTCCACCGACACTTCCGGGATCAGGATCACCGAAAGGAATGGCCTACTCTTTATTGCGAGTTTCGATACGATTTACGTATCAGGCATGAATGAAAATGATAGGCAAATACTGGCACCGGGAAGGGAATATCCGTTTAACGGCAGCATCATATACCAGGTCGGCTCCATCGGTTTTGTGCTGAAAGATTACCTTCCGAAAGGCAAGCCTCAGCTGGTGAATGTTCCCTCCCACGCGGAAACTTTTACCCGTGATGCGCTGGAGGTGAAGATTTCCGCCGGTGGGGAGAGCAGGAAGCTGTTCGTATACGGCAAGGCCGGGGAACCCGGGGAACCTGTAAAAACGAAAACGGGTGACACAGAGATCAGTATCTCATATGGATCGGTCATCCACGAATTGCCATTCACCTTGAAATTGAATGATTTCCGGATCGAAAGATATCCGGGATCCAATAGTCCATCTTCTTTTGCCAGCGAAGTTACCCTTTTTGATTCCCGGAACAAGGTAGAGCAATCCTTCCGTATTTTCATGAACAACATCCTGAAATACAAAGGATATCGTTTCTTCCAATCATCGTACGACAAAGATGAAAGAGGTACCATTCTGTCGGTAAATTATGATGCGCCCGGAACCACGGTGACTTACATCGGATACTTCCTGATGGTGACCGGTATGGTGATGACCTTATTCAGCCGGAGATCAAGATTTCGCCGGCTGATGCAGATTCTGGCCAGAATGGGCAGGGAGAGGGATAAACTCTTTGTCGGGGGAGTTTTGCTGATCATCTTACTATCCGCTACTACGGCTCCGGCACAAACGGGAAACCAGGAAGTGGCGCTTTCCCACGCCAGAAAATTCGGGTCCCTCCTTGTACAGAACAACGAAGGAAGGATTGAACCAGTCAATACGCTGGCTTCTGAAATTCTGCGCAAGGTAGCAAAAAAGGGAAGCTTAAACGGACTCGAACCGGTGCAGGTTCTTTTGGGA
>CAYWTT010000164.1:0-7754 GCA_964461245.1 uncultured Prolixibacteraceae bacterium
CACTTTTTGCCAGTATTTTTGCCTCATCGGCCGACGGAACCAGAAATTTCTGTCCGTTTTGATTCAGTTCTGGCGTTTTGGTCAACCGGGTCCAGATCACGATTGACGTTTGGTCGGCACACCCATTGCGAAAACCATTCCCGAAACAAGGACCTTGTGTTTTGCTTGCGCAATGGCTGAAGAAAATTCCGAAGAATCCCAGCGCTATCAAACACACACGTTTCTTTGCTTTGCGATTAATCATTCTTATTTTCTGATTTATTTTCTTTTGAAACAGACGGATAAAGAACTTCGGCATGAACTTCTTCCAGATAATTCATCAGCAATTGTTCCATTTCCTTTACTTTCTCCGGATATTTCCCCGACAGATCGTTCAACTCTCCAATATCTTCCTTCAGGTTGTACAATTCCGTTTTTTTCAGGTCCCAAAAACGGATCAGCTTGTAGTCACCGGCACGGATCGCCGAATGCGGTTTTCCGAAATAATGAAAAACCAATTCGCCCTGTTCCCTTTTGAAGTTACCTTTATTTCCCTTTTCCAGCAAAGGCCGGAGGCTGGCCCCGTCGAGGTTTCCGGGAAGCGGCTCCGTATTTCCGGCCAGATCGCAAAAGGTGGGCAAAAGATCCCATCCTACAACCGGAATATCGCACTGGCTACCCGGTTGAATGCCTGGCCCCATCGCCAGGAACGGCACACGGATACCGCCTTCGTACAAAGTCCATTTTCCACCGCGAAGAGGATAATTATTGGGATGCCGCGGAAATATCGACGGGTGGTCAAACTTGTTTTTTACCGGGGGAATGAATTCTACTCCGCCATTGTCAGCCATCAGGATCAGGTAGGTATGATCCGCTATTTCCAGCCGTTCAATGGCATCCAGAATCCGGCCGATTCCTGAGTCAAGATTTTCAAGCATTCCGGCCCAACCAGGATTGTTGTGGATTTCGCCTTTGGTTTTCTGAAAATATTTCTGATAGGTTTCTTCCTTGGTCTGAATATCAACATGAGTAGCATAATGCGAAACCTGAAGGTAAAACGGACGGCCGCTTTTCACCTGACGGTCGATAAAATTAACCGCGCGGTCGGTAATGGTTTCTATTCGCTTGGGATCGTTATTCAAAAAAAGAGCCGTGAATTTTGTGTTTTTGTCGGATGAAACATCGCCGTTTTTGTTTCCTGTGTTGCCGTCGCTTTCGTCGTATCCTACATCTTCAGGAAAAATACCGGCACGCAGGTCCCATTTTCCGAAATGGGCGGTCCGGTATTCGGAATCTATTGATTTCAGAAACTGAGGAATAGTCGGCACCTTGTTAAACTCAGGATGATAATTTTTCTTAAAGCGGGCATCGCCTTGCCGGACTGGCGTCTGCCCGAACAGGATGCTTCTGCGTGTGGGACAACAAAGCGCACAGGGGGCATATCCGTTTGAAAAACGCATGCCTTTTGCAGCCAGCCGTTCAATATTCGGGGTTTCGTAATAGTCGCTTTTCGAATTCGGAACTCTGTTGTCCATCAATTGCGAACTGCATGTCCATCCCTGGTCATCTGTCAGTATTAGAATAAAATTTGGCTTCTGACCGGCAAAAACATGCAGCGCCGGTATCAGGAAGATTCCCGCTGATAATAGCTTTCCCTTTTTGACGAGATTGTTCATTGTCGTTCGGATTTCATTGTTAAATCATCATTTGGTTTGTCTGACGCCAACTTCTTTCTTCCATACATCATAATCAGCGGACATTTTTTTCAACATTTCCGGCTGTTCTCTGCTCAAATTGTTCAATTCGGTGGGATCAGATTCCAAATCGTAAAGTTCCCATTCTCCATTTCTTTTCCTGACTAACTTCCAGTTTTCCCAGCGCATTGCGTTCCCTCCGGCATACTCCCAGAATACAGGTTTTTCACGGTTGCTCACTTTTCCTGTGAATGCAGTTGCCAGGCTTTGTCCTCTCAACGGTTTCAGCAGATTATTTTTATACGGGTCCGGATAATTCGCTCCGGCTACTTCTATACAGGTTGGCATGATGTCGACAAGATGCCCGACCTGAGTCGTAATTTTGCCTTTGCCTGTTACTATTTTGGGCCAGTGAACAATCAGCGGTGTGCGGATTCCTCCCTCATACAGCCAGTTTTTATAATACCGGTATGGAGTGTTAGAAACATTGGCCCAGGGTTCGTGGTACGAATCGTACGATCCCCTTTCTCCAACGGGAACGCCCGGAATAGCCAGATTCCGCGTGGACGCTACTTCTGCACATCCTCCATTATCAGCCAGAAATAGGATCAGCGTGTTGTCCAGTTCATTCGTTAGTTCCAGTGCTTTTACCACCCGTCCGATCCCTTGGTCCATACGGTCGATCATGGCCGCGTAAACCTGCATCCGCCGTATCCACAGGTCTTTATCTTCCGCTTCGTCCCATGCCGGAATTTCGGGAGTGCGGGGACTGAGTTTGTGTTTTTCGCCGATAATTCCCTGTTTTAGCATCTTTTTATACCGGGCATTCCGAATTGAATCCCATCCTGAAGAATATTTCCCTTCGTATTTTTTAATATCCTCATCCAAAGCATGCAAGGGCCAGTGTGGCGCGGTATAGGCGACGTACAGGAAAAACGGTTTCCCCTTCTGAGTGTTTTCGTGCGACTTAATAAATGCCACGGCCGAATCAGAGATGGCGTCCGTCATGTAAAATCCCTGATCGGGCGGAGTCCACGATTGATTTCCGTAAACCATTTTTCGCGGACGTGATTCTTTGATGATCTCAAAATAGCTGCTTGCCCCGCTGATCAATCCGAAATATTTATCAAAACCCCGGTTCTGCGGCCAGTGTTCTTCCCGCTCGCCAAGATGCCATTTGCCCGACATGTAGGTGGAGTACCCGGCCGGCTTCAGCACTTCGGCAAGGGTAAGGCAGTTCTCATTCAAAAATCCCTGGTACGGGCCCGGTTGTATTTCGGTATTTGCATTGGTGACCATGTTGCCCATTCCGGCCTCGTGATTGTACAAACCGGTAAGCAGTGAAGCCCGTGACGGACAACATTTGGCATTGTTGTAAAAACTGGTAAACCGCAGGCCATTGGCTGCCAACCGGTCAATGTTGGGCGTAGCGATTTCGCTGCCGTAACATCCGGTATCGGAATAACCCATGTCGTCGGCCATGATAAGAATAATGTTGGGCTGCTGAGCCTGCTTCTCTTCTCCGGCACAGGCCTGCAGGCAACATATCGACGATGCAGCCAGCGGCAGGTAGCCGGCTGTCTTCAATAAAGTTTTCCGTAATTGATTCTTTTTCATTTTTTTTCTTTACTGATGGTTTGGATTGTATTTCCCTCTTTCTTTAAAACCCGGAAAATTCCGCATGGCACCAAAACGCGGCCAGGATTCAAAAATATCTCCCTCCCCTGTCATTCGCGGATCGCCCTGGGAAATTAACTCATCCTCAAGTTTTTTTCGCAATTCGTTTTTAATGGCCTGGTATTCCGGCTTGTCTGTCAGGTTCCGAATACAGGCCGGATCTTCTTTTATGCTGTAAAGTTCCTCTGCCGGACGCTTTTCGTATCCTTGCCTAAACGATTCAGGATATTTATCCCTCTTTTCGATCAGCAAAAGTTTGGTCGGCGAGTTATCAATGTCGTGATATCCAGGCCACAAAGAGTTATCCGAATATCCGTCAGCAGGATCGCCTGCTGGCCAGCGCTCAGGTTTGAAATTCAGAATAAAAAGAAAATCGTTGGTACGGATAGCCCGGGAAGGGTAGCCCAGGTTATCGGGCCGGGCATGTGTATGCCGTTCCCTCCCGGTGAGAACATAATTCCTTGATGAAGCGCTTTTCTCAGAAAGAAGAACAGGTAAAAGACTTTTTCCAGTCATCGGAGGGAGTTTTATCCCGGCAATCTCCAGGAATGTCGGCGCCAGGTCAATCAGCCCGGTCAGTTCTTCAGCAAGCTGTTTTCCCTTGATTTTCCAAGGCCAGCAGATGGCCAGCGGAACGTGTGTCCCATATTCATACAGATTCGCTTTTGCCGACGGAAACGACATCCCGTTGTCGGCTGTCACCACAACAACCGTATTTTCCAGTTCTCCTTTTTCTTCTATAAATCGCAACATTTTACCGAGCTGGGCATCAAACCATTCTATTTCAAGAATATAATCCAGCAGATCGCTTTGAACAGCAGGATCAGCGGGTAAAAATGCAGGTACCGAAGCGTCTGCATATTTTTTCGCTGCTTTCCGGCCCGATCCTTCCTCGTAATCCCGGTGAGGTTCGTGCCCGCCGTACCAAAAAAAGAAGGGACTGTCATCGTTCTTTTGAGAATAAAACTCTTTAAAGTTTTCGAAATAATCGGTTTTACTGATTCCCGATGCCGGTACAGAACTGAATTTCCTAGAATTGTATTCCGTTCCGACAGGATTCCGCGTCCATCCTGCATCCTGCCAGTTGCCGGGTCCCCAGGGTTTCCCGGTAAAGCCGGTTTCATAACCCGACTGTTCCAGAAGATCGGTAAAAACAACTAGTTCTTTCGGGAAATAACTGCTGTGAGTGCCGGCTTCCTTTATTTCCCAGATATTTTTCCCGGTCAGAATTGCTGCCCGGGAGGGACTGCACTGCGGAGCCGCGACAAATGCATTGGTAAACAATATTCCTTTTTGTGCGACTTCATCGAATGCAGGGGTACAAATCCCTTTTGTTCCGTAAGCCGAAGCATAGGGATACGACTGATCATCGGCAATAGCAAAAAGTATATTTGGCCGGTTTTTCTTTGGTGCAGCTTCTGCTCCCTGAAAATTTCCGACAATCAACCCGGCAAAAGATGCAGCGGAAATCCATTTTATTGCATGATTGGCTCCTGATTTCATTTATTCCTGATTTAGTTGTTCAAGTCTCTGATTAGTAAAATACGGATTAATATCATACGATGATTTTTTCGACCACAGGGCATTGCTGACCGGCAAATAATTCCGGTGTTGTTCCTTTACGGGTTCATGCTTCGGATTACCGGCAATATTGCTCCATTCGTTGGGATCTGTCCGGTGGTCGTATAGTTCTTCGGAATGATCTTGATACCGGATGTAACAGTAATTTTCTGAAATAACTGCATGGTTGTTCCGGCCCCATGTGCTGACTGCGTATTTTCCGGACCGATGCGCTGGGTTTTCTATCAGCGGCTTCAGGCTTTTTCCTTCGTTGTCACGATTTGCCGGCAAACGGCATAAGTCGGTCAGTGTCGGGTAAACATCAAGCAATTCGACCGGCTGAGCGCAGGTTTGGTTCTTTTTCATTCCGGGAACCGAAATAATCAGCGGCACCCGGGTGGCTTCACTCCAAAGGCAATGTTTTGCAAAAGTTCCTTTTTCTCCCATCCGGTATCCGTTGTCTGACCACAAAATAACGATAGTGTTGTCCTTATAATCGCTTTTTTCAAGCGCATTCAGCACGTCACCGATGCATTGATCCACAAAAGAAACACATGCGAGATAAGCCTGCACCATGTTTTTCCACTGACCGTTTTCGATTGCCCATTCGGTAGTTGGCATCATCGGCAGATCGTCGATTTGAAGTGCAAGCGGCGGCAGATCGTTCCTGTCGTCTTTTTTCCAGGCGGGCGTAATCACGCTTTCAATCGGGTGCTGTTCGAACCATTTTTGCGGAACATACCACGGCACATGTGGCCTTATAAAACCTACAGTCAGAAAAAATGGTTGATTATATTCCATTTTCAGCCGCTCGATAGCCCATCGTGCGGAATGGTAATCGGGCATTTCCTCATCAGTCTCCGGAAAAGCTCCCCAGTCGGTTTGCGTGCCTTTTTTATTCCAGTGAAATTTTTGTCCGTTCGGGGGCACCGGGCCAAACCCTTTCTCCCGACCGCCTGATTCATCAAAAACCCCGGCCGGAGCATGTTCATGAAATATTTTTCCGACACCCATCGTATAGTAACCGTTGTTCCTGAAATATTCCGGCAAAAACATCACTTTGCCCGTGGCTTCATTTGCAGATCGGATATTCTCATCGCCGATCTGTCCGTAAATCCCTGTTGTTGAAGGGCGAAGTCCGCTCATTAGGGATGCCCTTGATGGGCCACACAGAGGAACCTGGCAATGTGCATTGGTGAAAAGCATTCCATGGGAAGCTAGTCGGTCGATATTTGGAGTCTTCGCAGATGGATTCCCTTTCATACAGCCAATCCAGTCGTTCAGATCGTCAACACAAATCATTAAAACATTCGGTCTCGCCCCTTCTTTTTCCTGACCAGTTGCAAAACCGGATGAAAAAAGGCACAGCAACATGTAATTTACAGGCAACATCTTCATTTCTGCAGGATTTGATGATACAACATCACATTTTTCATCATTTGCGGAATGGAATCAGTTACTTCCTGAATGATTGCTTTGTCATTCTTCATTTCTATTAGAAACGAACTGTTTGCCTGACTTCCGTTGAATTTTTCCCCGTTTAAATTTATTTCTTTTGAATGAATACTGAAAGCTGCTTTTTTATCTGTTTTTTGAATCAACAAATCCGGCGGAAAGTTTGTATTCATACTGGCAGAAACAGACCACTGCCCAACGGTGATGTCCACCTTTCCATGTTCGTCAGGTTTGCTGCCGGAAAGAAGGCTATCAGGATTAGTGTCGGGCGAAATTTGCAGAACGGCCAGACAGCGCATCACACTGCTTTTCCCGAAGCTGCTCACTTTCAGATGCCACTGCGGATCATCGTAAGTTTTTAAACGGCCATCCGCATACCTGCTTTTTCTCCAGTTCACTGCCGGTACATCAAAGGTATCGGCAAGCGCCCACTGCATTTCCTGGCTACTGAATATTTTACCGGCTCCTTTCACGGTTGGCAGAATGACAGTAAAGGTACCGTTTCCCGGATCAACTTCCATCTTCTCCATGCTGTGAATCAGCCAGCTCCAGCTTACCTCTTTCCCTGACTCAAGTTCGTCGTAAATAACGATCACATCGGGCTTTAACAAGATCAGATGCCGAACAACTTTTTTTACCTCCGGCTCATTGGTTTCTTCGTTCTTCCAGGCATTGCTCGCATCTCCTTTTAGGTAGGCTATTTCATCGCCCTGCATAAACCGTGAAATCCATCCGAAAGCGTCGTTACTGTAGGTTTGTCCTTCTCCGTTAATCAAAATCCCGTTTTGGCTTTTGGTAGTGCGGTACCAACCGGTGCGGTGCGGGTCGTCCATCGTGACTTTGTAACCAGTTCTGAAGAAAAGCCTTTGCCCCCCATACAAAATATTGAATGTATTTTGGTCGCAAAGCATGTGTCCGTACGATCCTAACGGGCTTGACTTGAAGGCTACCATCAGGTTTTCCGGCGTATTTTTAATATTGGAATGAAGGGCGGCCAATCCGATATCTCTGAAAACAACTCCCGTTGGCAAATCCGGTTTGGTGGTTACTGAAGGCAGAGCAAGTTCCCTGGTTTTGGTCAGGCGGATCCATCGCATCAGTGGAGTGGCCGAAAAGTCGGGTGTTTCATATTTTTTGCATTCCTCTGCATACCAGGCTGCCAGTGGATTGCCGGTCAGTTTTGCTATTTCTTCGGCATACACAATATAAGCTGTTCCGGGAGAATAAACTTCTTCGGTATTGTCGCCGAAACCATCAGCCGAAGAACCGGGCGGAATGTGGTAGATCATCCATTTCACATTTCCGGCGTACCAGGGATGTGAATTGATCAAATCGAAACCAGTTAATTTTTTGATGAACAACGGAATATCGATCATCGTTTCCATATTC
>CAYWTT010000165.1:0-7745 GCA_964461245.1 uncultured Prolixibacteraceae bacterium
ATCGGTGCATGGTAGTCGAAATTGTTGAAGGTTCCGACCGGTCCGTAGGGTGGGGTTTCAGACACTTCACGCGAATCTTTGAGCAGGGTTTTCATGGTCAGGATCTGTTCCGTTTCCGGCGTAGAATTGAAGTCACCCACGCAGATGACGGGATTTTTTCCTGCAATTTCCCTGATCCTGGCTACCATCAGTTTACCCGATTCTTTCCTGGCGATTACACCCTGATGATCAAAATGAACACAAAAGAAGAAAAACACCCTGGAAGTCGCTTTATCACGGAACTTTCCCCAGGAACAAATCCGGTTGCAGCAGGTGGCATCCCAGCCTTTACCGGGTTTGTCGGGTGTTTCGCTTAACCAGAAATCACCCGAATCAAGCAGTACAAAGCGGTCTTTTTTATAAAAAATTGCCGAATGTTCTCCGGCTTTGTTTCCGTCATCACGACCATGCCCGGTGTAAGCAAGTCCCTCAAGTTCACACAGATCGTCCAACTGGCTGGAAAAACCTTCCTGGGTCCCGAAAATATCAAATTCATGGAAACGGACCAGGCCTTTCACAATCTCTTTCCGGTGGGTCCAGCTGTTTTCTCCATCCCGGGTATTAAACTGACGCAGATTATAGGTAGCCGCTGTTATCGGTTTGTCGGGACGTGCAATAGCTGCGCCAAATGCCATAAAAAATGCTGCCAGGAGCAAAATCGTTCTTTTCATTTTTATCATTTTCAAGTTATTTGTCATTTATCTTTAGTTCAAACTCTCCCAAGATCGGAAAATGATCCGAAAGGTAAGCAATATTGGCATAAGGGGTATCAATCACCTGGTAGAAAACGGGAGAAACATTCCGGTACCAGATGTAATCGATAACCGTACTGGCTTTTCCCCAGTTGTTGTATGTCCCTGTGCTGTAATCTTCCCCGCTGGAAAATTTCTCCCGGAGATTCTCCATATACGATCCAAAATCGATGATATTGGCATTGGAGGGTTGCATATTGAAATCTCCCGTCAGGAAGACGACCGCCTGATTACCGGCAATTTTGTCCATCCTTTCCCGGATCAGGAGAAGTCCCTGTTTCTGGGCTGTGGTTCCCTTATGGTCAATATGGGTGTTAAAGAAGTAAAATGTATTGCTGCTTTCTTTACACTGAAGTTTCGCATAGGTACAGATGCGATAGCAGGCGCCATCCCACCCCTTTGACATAAAATCGGGAGTGGCGCTCAGCCAGAATGTGCTGTTCTCCAACAGGGTAAACCGGTCGGTACGATAAAAGATTAATGAGTATTCCGTGTCTTCACCACTTCCGTCACGGGCTTTGCCAAGCGATTTATAATCCGTCAGGTGGTTATCCAGCCAGTTTTTCTGAACCGGCGTAACCTCCTGCATACCGATCAGATCGGGTTTCACACTTCCTATCATAGCCAGACAGCCATTTTTGCGGTTATCCCAACTGTGGGAAGCTGTATCGCCATCCAACCTGATATTGAACGACATCACCGAAATTTTTGTGTGGGTCAGGATTCCTTCACCCTTATCTTCTGGATCCACGCTACAGGAAAAAAGAGACATAAGGCAAGTTACTATTCCTGCCATGAAAAAAAACCATTTCATTGATAAAAGTTGTTTTAAAATGCAGGATGACCGGCAGGCACAGGATTAGCATCCAATCCCGTATGTCCATCCTGAAATAAGTCAGGAGGTTATTTCCGTTCTGAAACAACCTCCTGCTTTGCATTTTCAGTTATAGTCTAATTTCCATCATTGGTTGCCCCGTTTTCCCATCCTTTGTTCTGGGTGATTTTCGGGTTCTTCACCATAACGGTAGGCGGGATCGGATAGAGGTACTGCTTATTTCCCCATACCCTTTTATATTCATTGGGAACATCCCAGGTCAGGTAGTATCCGGCTGCACCGGCGACTTTCTCTGCGAGTTGCAACTGTTTTGCACTGCCTGCCCCAGTCTCCACATAAATGGTGGCACAGGTGGTTTTAGCCGTGTTCCAGTCTCCTGTCAGCGCTTTGGCTGCAGCAAGCCCGTCGGCTGAAGTATAGAAAATCACATCATAAGTGCCACTTTTATCGAGATCCATCGGAACGTTTAGAGCGGGAAGGTACATCCCTTTCCAGCTCATCAGCAACAGGTTGCCGCATTTCCATCTTCTCAGGTCGTTAAAACGGAATCCTTCCAGGCAGAGTTCGATTCCTCTTTCCCTGCGGATTTCAAGGAGCGAGGGATCGGAAATGGCGGGGAAGTACGTGGACTGAAAATAGGTATCCACGGTGGTGGGTTTGGCAGAAATCCCTCCGGTGATCCCTGCACGGGCACGCAGAGCCCCGACGGTTTTAGCCCAGTCGGCATCGGTTAAGGTACCCAGTTCTGCTTTGGCCTCAGCATAGTTTAAAAGAACTTCAGCATAACGGAACAGAGGAAGGGCATTGGTATTCAGTGCGGCGTTGTCATAACTTTTCCCGTCGAGACAAAGCTTGATCGGCTGGTAACCCGTACGGACATAGCCTGCAAAATCGGGTGCCGTGGCTGTTCCGTCGCGTGTATAACCAGGGGTACGGATGGTCTGGGCCAACCGGTAATCCCGGTTCTGGCACTCTTCGTAAAAGGTTTCAGTCTGCCATCCGGTTCTGCTGGTGTAAGGAGTACCGTCAATCTGAAGGTAGGTATTGATGAAAGGACGGATCATGCTGAAACGGTTTCCATAGGTTGGAGAGGTCCATTTCCAGTTGGCATGGTGTAAAACGCCCAATGTGGCACTTGAACATATCGCCATCAGCACCTCATCGGTCACCGGAGAGTCACTGGTGAAAAGCGCGCGGTACGATTTTTTCGTTCCGGCGGCTGTATAGAGCTTTTTACCGGAATTGGTCATCAGGTATTCCGACATGGTGACCGCACGCTGCAGCCAGGTATTGGCCGATGTGGTCAGGCTCAGATTGTGGTATTTGCGGAAGGTCCCTTCGAACAGGGCAATCCGCGAAGCCAGTGCGTAGGCGACCCATTTGGTAACCAATGACCCGGTGGCATCGGTGGTGGTAGTTATGTTGCTGCAGGCAAACTCAAGATCCTTATACACATTTTCCATCACCAGTTCGCGTGAATCGCGCGGTGCATACAACTCTTCGTCATCCACGTCAAGCGGTTTGTCTATCCATGGCACATCCCCGAAAGTCGTCACCATGTCGTAATAAAAATAGGCACGGAACATACGGGCGATCCCGATGTAGTGATTTCTGACCGCCTGGGGAATCTTCTCATTTGTACAATTCTCAATGAAATAGTTGATGTTGCGCAAATTTGACCAGGACCAGCCGCTGCTGTTGGTTTCACTAAAAGCATTCTTGGTTATGAAGGTATTGATGTTATTGATGGCACCGAAGTCAACCAGGTCAATCTCGATCTGGTTCAGGTCGCTCCCCGATGGTAACATGTTGTAGAAGGAATAGGCATAGGTTTTGAGTCCAGACTCAGAGCTGAAAATGGCTTCTTTTCCGACAGAAGATTCAGGTCCTTCATACAGATCACAGGAGGGAAAGATGACTCCCAAAGTGAGTATTAAATATAATATTCTTTTCATGATGTACAGAGATTAAAAGGTTAAGGATATACCCAGGGAAATACTCTTCATTAAGGGGTAGCTGTAATTATCCCCACTGGTACCGGAGGTCAGGTCGGGATCCGATCCGGCGGTGTTGGTCACATCAAAATCCCGGGTGTGCTTATAAAGCGGAGACCAGCTCCACAGGTTTTCACCCGTCAGATAAATCCGGCCATTCTGCATACTGATTTTGGAAATCAAATCGTGCGGAAGCTCATAACCAAACTGAAAACTCTTCAGCCGAATATAACCCACATTCTGCAGATACCGGTCGGTAACGGTATTTCCATATCCGACTGAAGCATTATAGCCTGCATAACGGGGCAGGTAAGCATTGGGATTGTCTTCGGTCCAATAGTTGTTCAGATGCCATTTGGGAAGATTATTGTAGGGTCGGTTGTACTGACCCCAGAATCCGGACTCTTTATCCGGGAACCAGTTCTGCTTGATGACTCCCTGGAAGAAAGCCGATACAAAGAAACGATTCCAGTCGGCATTCAGCGTAAAGCTGTACAAATAACGGGGTTCGGTATTCCCCACAATGACCATGTCGCCCGGTTTATCCACGGTTTTGTCGCCATAATCGATTTTACCGCTCTTATTGTAATCGACGAACTTGATATCGCCAGGATATACGGTTCCGTTAGCAGAAGATTTGATGATGGTATTTACATAACCCGTAATTTCATCCGGTGATTGGAATAATCCATCGGTCTTATATCCCCACAATTCACCGATTTTCATCCCTTCATAATAATCGCTCAGACTCTTGGTTGAGTTGTTGTAGCGATCGATGACCGAGAAATAATCATGTAAAGTGGCACGCAATTCGTAATTAAAAGGATTACCGGCCAGTGAGAATTTATCGTTCCAGGTAATGGCCAATTCCCAACCTTTGGTGGTCATATCGGCATAGTTACCCTTGGGGGAGGTGGCTCCGAATACTTCGGGAAGCGTCATACCCACGGTATACATATCGGTTGTTTTCCGGATATAATAATCTCCGGTTAACCGGAGTTGGTTTCTAAGCATGCTTAAATCAACCCCCAAGTCGACAGAGGTGGTGGTTTCCCAGGTCAGACTGTTGGGGATAACGGCAGGGCAGCTGGTATATTTGTTCAAGGCACCATTGATTACGTAACCTGAAGTGCTGATATTGAGAAGTTCCATGAAATTATACGAACCCACATTTCCGTTTCCGAGTGAGCCGTATGAAGCCCGGAGTTTCAAATCGCTGATGATATTCTTGTTCACATTCCAGAATGGCTCCTGTGAAATCCTCCATCCCGCCGATACGGAGGGGAAAAAGGCATATTGCTGGTTTTCAGGAAATTTGGAAGATCCGTCGTAACGAGCGTTCACCTCCATCAAATAGCGATCTTTGTACCCGTAATTCAAACGAAAGACAGCTCCCAGTATTCTCCATTTTTCGTAAGATGCCGAAGTAGTGATTGATTCCCCCAGGGCCAGGTTAAGGCTTTCGGCATCTTCCAGCAGCAGACCGTTACGCTGTACACTGGTCCTTTCGTATTTGTATGTTTCATAGTTGTAGCCCACCATTCCCTTGAAATAGTGATCCCTGGCAAAGGTGTTTTCATATTCCGCATAAAGGTTAGTGGTGGTATACAAGGTGTTACGGATTTGATTTTGCAAATCGTTGTATTTCGCACTCAGCCAAACTGTTTCGCCCACTTTCGTGCTGTAAGGAACGGGAACCCGTTTCTGTACATCATTGTTGTCAAAATTACGGAAGGTGAAATCTCCGTTTATCCTTAGTTTATTTCTGAAGAAGTTGGCGATGAAACCGGTGGTATTCTTCAAGACCTTTTTGTGGGTATCCAGTCCGTTTTTCCCATATATAAAATCTCCCACGGTATATGCAGCCGACATGGTCAGACTGCCGTCCGGATTAAAGATCGTTTCCGTCGGATGACCTTCATCGGCTATGTTTCTCCATATCGATCCCCCTTCACCTACGTTGATCGGATTGTGATAGGTCATATCAGAGAATTCCATGTTATTGGTCAGCTTTAACCAGTCGAATGCCTGGAGTGAACCTTTTGCCCGGATATTCATCATCTGATAGGTATCGGAGTTGTACTTGAATAAACCGTTGTAATCATAGAAACGGCCCGATACATAAAAATCTGATTTTTCTG
This sequence comes from uncultured Prolixibacteraceae bacterium, assembly GCA_964461245.1. Classification (GTDB taxonomy): domain Bacteria; phylum Bacteroidota; class Bacteroidia; order Bacteroidales; family Prolixibacteraceae; genus UBA1413. The sequence goes on from CAYWTT010000165.1 coordinate 5,762, forward strand.
TTCCTCCCGAGATCGTTACATTATGATCCTGTGCAAATGAGTTATCCCTGTATAAAGCATCGAACCAGTCGGTATTCCCGTAATAGGTATAGATGCCGTTAGCTTCCTGAACCACTTCCTCGGTAATGCCTTTTTCTTTCCTTTCTTTGAAAGCCTGCAGCCAAGCATCGGAATACAACTGGGTTTTATTGATCTTGCTCGGAAGAGAAGAGTAATTATTCCAGGCATAATAGGCTTCCCTGAAACGCTCGGCATAGACGTACCCGTCCGTCACAAAATCAGGCATGGTAGTGGGCCTCTGTACCGACAAATTCGAGGTGAAATTGACGGTAGTTTTTCCCTTGGTGGGATTTTTGGTGGAGATCAGCACCACGCCAAAAGATCCTCTTGCACCATAAATGGCAGCTGAAGCAGCATCCTTCAGCACCGAGACACTGGCAATGTCGTTGGGATTCAAGAGGGCCGGATCGCCTTCCACACCATCAATCAGAACCAAGGCGCTACCCCCCTGCCCGATAGAGGTTACACCCCGCACATTATAGGTAGCGGTACGGGTAGGCTTACCGTCATTCAGGGAAATGTTCAGGTTGGCAATTTTGCCCTGGAGAGCCTGGGTAACATTGGATACCGAACGATTCTCAAATGCTTTACTGGTTACCTGGTCCACTGCACCGGTCAGATTCACTTTCTTCTGGGTACCGTAACCCACTGCCACCACCTCTTCAATACCGATGGCTTCTTCCAAAAGAGTGACGTCTATGCGGGAAAGCTTACCCACGGTGACTTCCTGGGTGGTCATCCCCACAAAAGAAAACACAAGAACACCGTTCGACGGCACATTCCCAATGGTGTAATTACCATCGTTATCGGTAATGGTCCCGTTGGTCGTGCCTTTCACTACCACAGTCACACTGGGTAATGGTATTCCGTTACGGTCGGTAACCTTTCCGGTTATGGTGACCTGTTGGCCTGCCACAGCCTGTAAAGGCATTTCTGTACTGGTCAGAACGATCTGCCTGTCTACAACCTGATAGGTGATATTTGAACCTGTGAAAAGCTCGTCAAGAACTTCAGTGATTTTCTTGTTCTTAACCTCAATTTCCACCCGGCGATCCACATCTACCAATTTGCTGTTGTACAGAAAGAAAAACTCCGACTGATCTTCAATCTGATTCAGTACCTCTTTAACCGTTGAGTTTTTTACATTGAGGTTCAACCGGGTTACCTGTGAGTAACTGTTCACGGCAAGACTCTGTAAAACTCCGAATAGCAAGGCAAAAACAGTTAGTCGCATAGTCATTAATAGTTTAGAATTCCAGACCTTATGCAAATCCGGAATAATCCTGCATTTAAATTTTTTCATACTTTTGGTTGGTTTTAATTAATACATTAATTCACCGGGAATCTCTTCGGCAAAAAAGAGAAATCCGTTTAAAGCTAAGGGAGGTGGGCAAACATCTCCCTTTTTGGGTTAAACTGCATATTTTTTACATAGGCACCTTAATTATGAATGGTTCTCTTTTGTTTTAAAATGATCTGTTTCGGGCTGAAAACATCTCCTTCCCTTTCCCGGCGGGTGACTTCAAAGCGGATGGGGGCGGAAATGGTCAGCAGTTCGAGTATCTGGTCAAGTGACTCATTCAGAAAGGTCGCTGTATAAATATAACTATGGATTTCCGGATCAGCTACCTTTATATCCACGTTATACCAACGATTCAGTCTCCTGACCACCTCATCCATGGGATCATCCCTGAAAATAATCCGGCCATTAACCCATGCCGTGTATTTATCGGTCTGTACCTGCCGGATATGTATGCTTTTTCTGGTTTTGTCGAAAACAGCCAGTTCTCCGGGTTTTAAATCGGTAATTGATTTTTCCTGATCATCGGAGCATTGGTAAAGAACCACCTTCCCTGATTCCAGGGCGATTTCCGTTTTATCCTCCTTAAGATAATTGATCACATCGAAACGGGTTCCGGTAACC
>CAYWTT010000166.1:0-7730 GCA_964461245.1 uncultured Prolixibacteraceae bacterium
CTTTGTCATTACGCTTCCCACTTCCTGAATGATGACCAACACTCGGAAGAAGTGGTCCAGGGACTTTTTGTCAAGCTCTGGGAGAAACGAAAATCGCTCGAGGTGGAGGTTTCTGTAAGGAATTACCTTTTCCGATCGGTCAGGAACCTCTGTCTGAACCAAATCCAGCACGACAGGGTCAGACAGTTTCATGCCCGGAAACTGAAGGAAGCCCTGACCACGGAAGATCCGGCAGCCGATTACCTGATCACTCCGGAGATGATCCTCCGGTTGGAAGAAGGGATAGAATCGCTGCCCGAGAAGAGGAGGGAGATCTTCCGGCTGAGCAGGGAAGAGGGAATGAAATACCGGGAAATCGCAGAAAAACTCAATATTTCGGTAAAGACCGTGGAGGCCCAGATGGGATTGGCATTGAAAGCGTTGAGAAGTAAGATCGTGTCGTTCCTGCTTTTCATGTTATCTTCAAATAAAAAGTAAAGGCAGGATATGGTATATCATTTTACAAGACGCCTTAAAATGAAGTATGGCATAAGGCAGATTTTGTGGAATAAAAATAATCGGGAAAAAAAGTAATAAAAAGAATAAGGGTATTTTATGAAAGGATTGTCATTACAGTGAAATGAAAGAATCGGACCACATAGAGAATGTAAACTGGGAGTTGCTGGCCAGGTTTCTGAGCGATGAGGCCAGTGACGCTGAAAAAGAAGAGGTCGAAAGGTGGACTGGCCAGTCCGCTGAAAATCTCAACCGGTTAAAATCAGCCGGCGACATCATGCAGAAAGCAAGGCTTTATTATCATACTCGTAAATTTGATCCTGCTGCAGCATGGGAAAAGTTGGAGACGGAGATGAACAAGCCTGTGGGGAAAATCGGAATGGAAACTCACGTGTTTCATTTCTCCCTCCGGAGGAGACTGATGCGTGTGGCTGCCTCCGTTTTGCTGGCATTGATGCTGGGCTTTGTGGGATTTTACATCGGAAACCGGCAGCAGAAAACAGCTGTCTTCACCGAAGTCATTTCAACAGAGAAGCAGGTTCTGCACGGAATTACCCTTCCCGACGGAACTGTGGTAACGCTCAATTGCAACTCCAAATTGAATTATCCGGCCCGGTTTTCTGGAAAGTACCGGAAAGTCAGTATTGAAGGGGAAGCTTTTTTCGAAGTGAAACCCGATGCTTCTAAGCCATTTGTCATCCACGCGGGTCATGCTCAGATCAAAGTGCTGGGTACCTCTTTCAATGTAAGTGCCCGGCCCGGAGATCGAACCGTGGAGGTTACGGTGGAATCAGGAAGAGTGCAGGTCAGATGTCCTGATTGGGCTCAGCAATCGGGTGGTGAACTGATACTGGTCCCTGGCGAGAAGGGAGTATTGATCTATGCGAACAAGCAGTTGGTGAAGTCGGTGAATGAAAATCCCAATGTTATAGCATGGAAAACCCATGATCTGGTATTTGAACAGACCCCCCTGAAGGAAGTTGTGCAAATCCTGGGCAATGTGTACCTTACCGAGATCCAGCTTTCTGATCCGGCGCTCAATCAACTGCTGTTGACCGCGCATTTTGATAACCAGTCGATAGATTTCATCCTGGAAGTAATACGGCTGACTTTCAATCTGGAACTATCGGCTGAAAAAGGGCAATATTTTCTGACAGCCGCAAAAGTCAATCCATTAAAAACAAAGCCATGAAAACAATACCGTTTATTAAAAGATTGATGCTGGCCGTTGCGGCAATTATACTGGTACTTGCCGGTATGGATGCCCAGGCCCAGGTTCCGAAGAAGGGCAAGAATACGGCCCTCGACCAGAACATCAGCATTTATGCTGAAAATGAACCACTTTCAGGTGTGCTGGAAAAGATCTGCAAATACCTGAATATCGACTATTCTTACAATTCACAGCTGATTGCCGACAAGAAAGTCAACCTGAATGTCTCCAACAAGCCGATCAAATATGTCCTTGATAAGCTGATGAAGGATTTCTACCTGATTTTCGAGATCGAAGACAACTTGATGGTAGTCAGGGAATATGTACCTCTGGATGAAAGTATCGATATTGAAAGGGCATCCAGGGATTTTGGGGTGAATCGCGGATTCCTGATGGACAATCCCAGGCAGAAGTCGATTACCATTAAATACAAGACTGCCAGTAACCTGATCATTATCCCGGTGACCATCAACGGATCGGATACGCTCAATTTCATTCTCGATACCGGTGTCAGGTTCCCGATCATCACGGAGTTGCCTTTTGTCAATAAGTTGAATCTGAATTACATGGTGCCCGTTGAGATACAGGGATTGGGTGAAGGGGAAACCCTGACCGCTTACCGTTCTACCAACAACACCATTCAGATCCAGGGATTGTCGGCACGGAACCAGGAGGTACAGATGGTGATCGATGAGGACTTTCAGATTTCCCATATGCTGGGGATACCGGTCCACGGGCTGATCGGATTTAACCTTTTCAAGGATTATATTGTCAGGATCAACTATCATGACGAAGAGTTGACGCTTTACCGTCCGGAGCATTTTAAATACCGTGACCGGAAAAGCGATATTATTCTTCCATTGCAGTTCGACGGGAACAAACCGTTCATCAGAACTCACATTATGATGGATGACTCCACCGAAGTTCCGGTCAAGCTGTTGGTAGACACAGGGGCCAGCGATGCACTGTGGCTTTCGGAAGAATCAGACGACAGGATCAGGTTACCCGAAAAGCATATCGAGGCATTTCTGGGTCGCGGTCTGAACGGTGACCTTTACGGCACAAAAGCAAGGATCGATGCCGTGTGGGTGGGTCCGCTGATCTTGCCCATGCCCATTGTCTCTTTCCCCGATGAAGGGCTCGTCAGGCAGCTGATTTCAGCCAACGACCGAAACGGAACCCTGGGGGCTGAAATCCTTCGCCGGTTCGATGTAACCCTGGATTACCGGAATGCCCGCCTGACTCTTTCCCCTACACCGATGGTAAAAGAACCTTTCAACTATAACATGAGCGGGATGGAGGTCATCAATCCAATGCCGGGACTGCCGATTTTCACCATTTCCAACATCCGTGAAAATTCACCTGCATTTTTCGCGGGACTGAAGGTCAATGACCAGATTCTCTCGATCAACAATTCACTGAATAATAATATTACACTCAACGACATCAATTTGCTGCTTCAAAGCAAGGAAAACAGAAAAATTAAAATGAAAGTGCTGCGCGAAGGCCAGGAGATCAAAACACAGTTCGAACTGCAAAACTTCTTCTGATGTTCCGCTTCCGGCTAGTGTGGTTGATTAGCACGTTGCTGCCCACCCTGGTATATGCAGGGAGGCAGCAACGTGATTCTGTTTTATACAGGATCATCTCGTTAGATGCCGACAACATGCCGGTAACCCTTATTTTAGACAAGATTTCACGGGAAAATGGTATTTTCTTTTCATACGATGCCCAGCTGATTAACAATGAAGGACGGCAAACCCTTCATTTCAGCCAGCGTAGTGTATTGGAAATCCTCCAGGCGATTTTTGTAGAGGATCATTTTCATTTTCTGGGCAAAAACAACCATATTATCATTTCCGACAGGGAGGAGATTCCGTCAACTCCCATCCATTCCGATTCCCTGCGTGCTCCACCGGTATTTGTGCTGACTGGAAAGGTGATTGACCGGGAAACTCATGATCCGCTCAGTTATGTCAATGTCTCCCTTTTGAACAGGCCTATTGGCACCATAACCAATGCCGACGGCGATTTTATCCTGAAACTGCCGGAAGAAAACCGCAATGACACGATATTGATCAGTAGCCTGGGGTATGCCCGCCAAAAAAGAGTGGCCGGGAAACTGCAGCGAGAAGAGATCATTGCGCTCCAACCGGTATCGGTTAAAATCAGGGAAGTCAGGGTCAGAGCGATCTCTCCTTCTGAAATCCTGGCCAACCTGCGCAAGAACATCAAACTCAATTATTCGGATGAAAATCAGCTTTTAACCGGTTTTTACAGAGAGACGGTAAAACAGGATGATGAATATATCAATATTTCCGAAGCGGTGATGGAAATATTGAAAGCGCCTTACGAATCGCTGACCCGGGAGGACAAGGTTCACCTGCTGAAAGCCCGCCGGAGCCCGGAAGTGCAACCTTTTCACTGGGTGAACTTCAAGCTCCAGGGAGGACCACATACGATCACTATGCTCGATGTAGTCAAAAGGATGGAAAGCTTCCTCGACCCGGAATATGAATCAATTTATCACTATAGTGTCCAACAGGTGATCTGGTATAAGAATCACCCCGTATTTGTGGTCCGGTTTAAACCTTTGAAAAATGTGGAAACATACTGTTTTGAAGGGGAAATGTATATTGACCGCGAAAGTTATGCCCTGCTTTATGCCCGCTTCAGTCTTGATGAATATGGATTGGAAATGGCTGAAGAGTCGCTGATCATGAAGAAGCCTAAGGGATTCAGGGTAAAGCCGCAGTATGTAGACTACCGGATTGACTATTCGGAGTTCAACGGGAAATGGCATCTTCATACGGCCAGGGCTTCCATAGCCTTTAAGGTTAAAAGTCAGAAAGACAAGGTTAATTCAGTATTTTACAGTGTTTCCGACCTGCTGGTCACCAATGTGGAGGACACTTGGCTGAGGCGGTTCCCGGTAAAGGATCTTTTTACCATAAAAGATGTTTTTCCCGAAATGGTCATGGAATACGATGAAACCTTCTGGGAAAATTACAACATCATCCGACCGGATGAGGATCTTCAGAATGCGGTTAAAAAATTCATCCCGGCAAAGAATTTGGACATGCCAAAATCTGATTCAAAATGAATTCCAAATCTCATAATCCCATGAAGCTTTTTTTCCTCTTTTTTTTGACCGGCTTCTTGCCCCTGTTTTTATTTGCACAGGAGGATGAAGCCATCCTGGACCAGATATCGGGTAAGCTCGAAGCATACAGGCAGCATTGTCCTTTGGAGAAATTGTTCCTGCAAACCGACAAGGATGTGTATGCTCCCGGAGAAATCGTCTGGTTCAGCGGGGTGGTTCTGGACCGGTCGGATAACAGACTTTCCCTCTTTAGCCGGGAAATAACAGTGGCGCTGTACAGTGCCGACGGAAAACAGGTGACGGGAGATATATTTGAGATCTCCGGCGGGAAAATCACAGGGGATCTTCTGTTGCCGTCTGAACTGGTGCTGGGACGGTATTACCTGGCTGCCTATACCCTCCGGCAGGATACTCCCGACAACCTTTTCCTCCGGGAGCTGAGTGTGGACAAGTTCTACGAATCGGATGTCCGGGTTGCATTCACCTCGCCCGGGAAAGTCTACCAGGCAGGGACAAAGGAGGATATTGAACTGGTTGTTACCGATCTGAAAGGAAATCCTGCCGACAAATTTCAGATGAATTATGAGGTTTGTCAAAAAGACCGGAAGCTGGCGGAAGGCAAGGTCCGCTCCCAATTGGGCATAGCGGTCATTCATGCTGAATTGCCGATACAAACCGGCAGCGACCCGGTGGAAGTGAAGGTCTCTCATCCCAAAAATCTCTGGACCCGGAAGCTGGCATTGCGCACTTCGGCCGACAAAATCAGGATGCAGTTTTACGTGGAGGGAGGTAATCTGCTGGGTAATGTCCCGCAGAAAACGGGATTTTATGCCACCACCTTTCAGGGTGTGCCGGTTGATCTGGAGGCTGATATCACCGATGGAACAGGACAGGTCGTTTCCAAAACAAAAACCTTCACCACCGGATTCGGGATGTTTCCGTATAAGGCCAAGCCCAGTGAAAAATGCAGACTGATCATTACCAGCGAATATGGCAGGGGCCAGTCATTTGAACTACCAGGGGCAGGAGAAAGCAACGGGGTGGCACTGGTCGTTTCCAAAACGGATCGGTATTTTGTCACCGCCGATATATTGGTGGCTGATCCGCAGCCGAAAATGATGGCCCTGACAGCCACCCGCGGATACCGGTTGTTGTGGTCCGCTCAGACAAAAGTCACCGGTAATTCCCGGATCAGGATACCTGTAACAAACCTGGAAAGCGGCGTCGTGCTGCTGAGCCTTTTTGACGAAAAGGGGGAGATGGTGTCGTCCCGGTTGGTAAATATTTCCGGCCAGGAGAGTATGGATTTGCAGATAGCCGCCATGATCCCGGAAAGCGGAAAGGTAAGGATCACTCTGAAAGCCACGGATGAAAGCGGTGAACCGCTGCCGGCCCGCATTATTCTCTCGGTGGCCGATTCTATCCGGAAAACAGTAACTGGCCACATTTCCCAGGAAACGGTTAATCTGAACGGAGAGTTGAAGAATCCCTGTACCGATGTGGGCAGTCTGGTTATGAAGGCTGACAGTAAAGCCGTTGCATGGGATTATCTGCTTATCTGCAATGAATCCCTGTCGTTTTCATGGCCGAAAATTGTGAATTCCATGAATGTAAACCGGGGTGATACCGTCAGGCTCCTTACCGGGATCAGCGGGAAGGTGACCGACAAAAAGGGGAATCCTGTTCCCGGAGCCAGGATCAGCATCATGAACAACCGCGACAGGCAAATTTATACGGCTACTGCCTGTGAAACTGGCACTTTCAGAGTTCCTTCGCTTCAGCCGGTGGACATCCGTGATCTTGGGTTTACCGTTGTGGACGGGGAGAGGAAAGGGAGCCAGGTGGTATTGGATCCTGTTTTTTCTGAAATAGTGGGTCAGAAGGTGAGACAGACCGATTTTTTCCGCTCGGCCCGTGAGTTACCCCTCCGGAATGTGGCCGGATATCTGGCCTTAAATCCCCTGCTTGTTTCAGGACAACCGGTTATCAAGCCGGTAAGTAACGGAAGAGAACGCCCCCGCAGCGAACCGTACAAAACCATGCTACAGTCGGCCACCAGTTTGATTGACGTGATCCGGAGCATGAAACCGTTTACACTCATGAACGGGCAGATCGTGTTCTACGGAACCATTAATTCGATAAATGCCCAGTCAGGTGCGCTGATTGTGATTGACGGGCAGAAAATGGGGACCCAGATCGATGCGCTGAACAATATTTCGCCTTACGATGTGGAAAAGATCAATATTTCTCTTGATCCGATGGATATACAGCGATATACGGGGCTGAACAACGTAGGGATCATTGAGATCACCACCAAAAGAGGAGGTTCTGATATGACTGCGGGAGCTGTTACCCAACCGGAAGAGCAACTCTATCGGGACGGATACCGAATCCCGCGCAATTTCCTTACCACGGAAGCCCTGCAGGGAGAATCGGGTAAGGACCTCCGGACCACTTTATACTGGAACCCTGGATTGGAAACCGGACCTTCGGGTACGACCACCTTTTCAATCCCGCTATCTGATATAAAATCGGGATTTATCATATCTGCCACAGCGATCACCCGGGAAGGCAGGATCGTTGAAGCGCAGCAACGGTTCGATGTCAGGTAAAATGGTTACCTTTGTTGCCGGTTTCTGAGAGGATATCGGATGAAAAACAGGAAATTTGAGCTTACAGCCAAAGGTTACATCAATGAACCGGTGGATCCCGGGGTCCGGCTGGTCCATGAAATTGAAAGGATGCGCCGGGAAAAAAACGCAGTGATCCTGAGTCATTACTATGTGGAGCCTGAATTACAGGACATTGCCGATTATGTTGGCGACAGCCTTGGCCTTTCGCAGGCTGCAGCCGAAACCACAGCCGACCTCATCGTTTTTGTGGGGGTCCATTTTATGGCCGAAACTGCCAAGATCATTAATC
>CAYWTT010000167.1:0-1981 GCA_964461245.1 uncultured Prolixibacteraceae bacterium
GGAGATGATCCGCCTCGAGCAAATCATCCGCCCTGACATAGGCATTTTCACCAATATTGGGGATGCGCATCAGGAGAATTTTACTTCGGTAAGACAAAAGGTGGAAGAGAAACTGAAATTGTTCCTCCGGTGCAGAAAACTGGTCTTCTGTTCGGATCAATCTGCAACGGCCGGCCTGATCCGGCAGTTTTGCCTGGATCATGAAATTGAACCGGTCAGCTGGTCGTTAAATGATCAAACGGCCGCCGTCAGTTTTAAAGTGCAGTATGAAAGCGGGCAATCACGGATCACAGCTTGTTTTCCGGCCGGTACAGCTTCTTTCACCATTCCCCTGGCGGATTATTCATCTGTCGAAAACTCCTGTCACTGTTTTGTCGCTTCCCTTGCTCTGGGGGCCGATTCTGCACTCATTGCTGAAAAGTTCGGGTTGATTGCTCCCATCAGTATGCGCCTGGAACTGAAAAGAGGAATCAACAACTGCCTGCTTCTGGATGATTATTACAACTCCGATATTAATTCATTGGAGATTGCCTTGTCGGTGCTGGTACGGCAGGCTGTGAACAACGGCCTGGAAAAGACGGTCATCCTCTCTGACCTCAAACAGTCGGGGCTTCCTGTGGACGAACTATATGCACGGGTAAACAAAATGTTGACCGATGCAGGGGTGGAAAGGATCATCGGCGTAGGGAGCGATATCAGAAATGCTGCCCGGTTGTTTTCTATGAAAAAGCATTTTTTCGCTTCCACCCAGCATTTTATTTCGGGAATGAAAAGCCTCTCGTTTTCTCATGCAGCCATACTGATCAAAGGCGCCCGCGAATTCCGATTCGAAGAGATCTCGTCGGTACTGCAGCAGAAAATGCATCAGACCACGCTGGAGATCAACCTGAATGCGCTGACCGATAATCTGAACATTTTCAGGTCTCTGTTGTCACCGGGCACCAAAATAGTGGTGATGGTCAAGGCTTTTTCCTACGGCAGTGGGGATGTGGAAATCGCCCGGCTGCTTCAGTTCCAGCGTGCCGATTACCTGGCTGTTGCAGTGACCGATGAAGGTACGGAACTGAGGAAGGCAGGGATTACCCTGCCCGTCATTATCATGAGTCCCGAACCCCACAGTTTCCAGCAGATGATAGATTACAGCCTGGAACCCAATCTCTATTCCCTGCCTTTGGCTGCCGAATTTGCCCGTGTGGTGGATCTGAATGCGATCAACAGTTACCCGGTCCACCTGAAACTGGATACGGGAATGAACCGGTTAGGGCTGAAAAGCGAGGAGGAAGTCGGCCGGATGATCGACATAGTGAAGCAGAATCCCTGCCTGAGGGTGCAATCAGTCTTTTCACACCTGGCATCCGGAGATGATCCGGAGATGGACCCGTTTACCCACCGTCAGCTCAGGAGGTTTGAGCAACTGAGCAGTCTGATCGTACATTCCCTGGGATATCCGGTAATGCGACATATTCTCAATTCCGCGGGAATAGAGCGTTTCCGCAATTTCCAATATGAAATGGTCCGGCTGGGAATAGGCCTGTACGGGATCAGCTGCACAGGACTGCCACTGAAGCCCATCAGCAGGCTGAGAAGTACCATCTCCCAAATCAAGCAGGTCACACCGGAGGAAACTATCGGCTATAACCGGTCGGGGAGGGTGAACCGGATATCACAGATTGCCATAATACCGGTCGGCTATGCCGATGGATTGGATCGCAGGCTGGGGAACGGGAAGGGTAAAATTTGTGTGAATGGCGCGAAAGCCTTTATAGTGGGGAACATATGCATGGATATGTGCATGGCTGATGTGACCGATATAGTTTGCCACCCCGGAGATGAAGTGGAAATATTCGGGGGAAACATCACGGTACAGGAAGTAGCTGAAGCTGCCGGCACCATCCCTTATGAGATTCTTACGGGGATTTCTCAGCGGGTGAAGCGGATCTATCTGCAGGAGTGATGTAATGCGCAAAGAGCAAAGAGCAAA
>CAYWTT010000167.1:2081-7714 GCA_964461245.1 uncultured Prolixibacteraceae bacterium
GAGCAAAGAGCAAAGCGCATGGAGCAAAGCGCAAAGCGTACGGGAAAAAATGACGAACGTAGGCCAGCCCGACAGATCGTTCTGGCGGGGCAAATGACCTTAATGAAGCGTTGGCAAATGACTATGAATGACGTGAAACCAATGACGCATGAAGTGCACATGACCCTGTTTCAATAGTCTATCCCAATTTGCTGATCCGGTCGAGTTTGTGCATGTCCAGGATTTTAATCTTCCTGCCATCGATGGTGATCAGTTTCTCATTGGCAAATGTGGAGAGGGTGCGGATGGCATTGGAAGTGGTCATATTGGAAAGGTTGGCAATATCCTCTCGCGACATATAGACCTTCAGGGTAGTGCCGTCGTGTTCAAAACCATATTTTTCAGCCAAGAGGATCAGCGATTCGGCCAGACGCCCGCGGATATGCTTCTGGGTCAGCGTCACGGTTCTTGAATTGGCAAATCCCAGTTCCTGAGCCAGTTTTTTAATCAGTTTCAGGGAAAATTCACTGTTTTTCAATGCCCTGTTGAGGATGAAATCGAGGGGAACGTTGGCAATCACCGAATCCTCAAGGGTAACGGCAGAGGCAATGTGATTCTCGTCGGCAAACAGGGCGCGGTAACCGATTATTCCCATCGGCTTCGACATCCGGATAATTTGTTCCCTTCCGCCCACACCTTCCTTGAAAATCTTGATTTTTCCCGTAACCAACATCAGAAAGCCCGAAGGTTTGTCCCCTTCTTTAAATACATATTCATTCCGGCGGTAACTGGTCAGCGAAACATGATTCTGAAGATCTTCCTTTTCCTCTGGTGTAAGCACATAAAACAGAGATTTGGGATTTTCAAGGATTTCTTTTATTCCCTGGTCGAAATGCCACATGCTGTCGAAAATTTAATATGTTTTACAACATCAAAGGTACATAATTTTGCATTCAAAGATGAAAAGCGTGTTTTTTTCCAAGAATTTAATCCGTGAACCGGGACCAATAAGCAACTAATTATCAGCCGGAAGAGAGAAAACGCTTCAGAATTTTGCCACCAGCGGCATTTTACGGCCAAATCCGAACGATTTGGAGCTGATCCTCAGAATGGGCGGTGCCTGAAACCGCTTATATTCGTTCAGGTTGACCATCCGGATCACCCTGGCAATGAGACCGGGATCAATCCCCAGTTCTGCAATTTCTTCAGGTGACTGGTTGAGTTCGATATAATTGAAAAGAATTTTATCGAGGAGGTCGTATTCCGGCAGGGTGTCGCTGTCTTTCTGTCCGGGTTTCAATTCTGCCGACGGCGGTTTGAGAATGGTATTTTGTGGTATGATCTCCTTTTCCCTGTTTATGTAAGCTGCCAGGCGGTATACTTCGGTTTTGTAAACATCCCCCAGAATAGATAACGCGCCGTTCATATCCCCGTAAAGTGTTCCGTATCCGACCGCACATTCACTTTTATTGGTGGTGTTCAGGACCAGGTGGTTGAACTTGTTGGATAAGGCCATGATGAGAACTCCGCGTATTCTGGCCTGGATATTCTCTTCCGTGATATCCTGAGGCAGGTTCCCGAATACCGGTGCCATCGCTGCATTGACTGCGTCCACGGGGGCGCTGATGGGAACAATATCGTAGCGGATTCCGAGGTTTTCAGCCAGCTCACGTGCATCCTGGACGCTGTGTTCTGAACTGTAAGCAGAGGGAAGTAACAGCACCCGCACATTTTCAGCACCGAGTGCTTCCGCGGCCAGTACAGCCACCACAGCTGAGTCGATGCCCCCGGAAAGTCCCAGTGTGGCTTTGGAAAAACCGGTCTTCCGGAAATAATCACGGATGCCCAGGACCAGGGCATCATGGATCTTCTCCGTATTTCCCGATTCGGGCTGAAGCTGGGGAGTCCCCGGTTTTTTAATATCCACGATCCGGAAATCTTCACCGAAATATTTCAGCTCATGGACGATATTCCCTTCCCCGTCAATAAATACCGAACCTCCGTCAAAAATCAGCTCGGCATGTGCTCCTGTCTGGTTTACGTAAGCCAGGGGAACTCCGGCCTGACGCGCTTTGCTTTTCAGGATGTCTTTGCGCCATCCCTCCTGGTTTGCTGAGAAGGGCGATGCTGAAAGGTTGATGATCAGTTGCGGATCGAGTTTTACCAGTTCACTGACCGGTGAGGTCTGGTAAAGTTTATTCTTTCCGAATTCACTGTATACCGGCTGCTCATCCCACAGATCCTCACAGATGGTAACGGCCAGTCTCATGTCGTTCAGGTGAAGAAGATGAAACAGCCGGTTGGGTTCAAAATGGCGGTATTCGTCAAAAACATCGTATGTAGGCAGAAGGGATTTGTAAAATATGTCGCTAATCCTTCCGTTATGCAGGAAATAGGCTGCATTGAACAGTTGTTTTCCCCGGTCGCTGTCGTTGATGGCCGGGCCTCCTACCAGTACGCCGATCCCATCGCAGTGCCGGGCGATCTCCCGTACCGTCTCTTCGGCTTTCAGAATAAACTCTTTTTTCTCCAGCAGGTCATGGGGATAGTAACCGGTTATGGCCAGTTCAGAAAAAACGGCAAGGTCAGCTCCCTCCGATCTGGCCCGGAGTATGGCATCGGTGATCTTTCTGGCATTTCCCGTAAAATCTCCTATCCGGTAATTCAGTTGAACCAAAGCAATTTTCATCATTCCGGAATGTTTTTAAGTTGCAAATCTCTGCTTTTTCAAACAAATTCGCAATATTGTTTTTAATTATGCGTATTTGCATAAAAGAGGGAATAGCATGAACATTTATAAACCGCTCCTGATTCTGATCCTTTCTGTTATCGTGATATCCTGCGGGCGTAACAAGTTGAAGATCAATATCTCAGATGTGGAGGAAGAGGTGTCGTTCGTCAGGTATGAGCAGGAGTTCTTTTCGCTGGGATCCGGTGTTGATTCTGCCAGGCTGGCTGAGTTGCACCGGAAATATCCGGCTTTCACCGACCTGTTTACCTATCAGATCATTCGTGTAGGTTCCCCGGCTGACAGTACGGGAAGAGGATTGATCCGCGATTTTCTGACCGACACGGTTATTCAGCAATCAAAGAAAAAGGTAGATGATCTTTTTCCCGGGGATCCTGAGTTCCGGAAATCCATCGTCAGGGCATTCCGGTATTATCGGCACTATTTTCCGGAGAATCCGCTTCCCACTATATACACCTGTATATCGGGTTTTAACGAGTCGGTTTTTACGGCTCAGGGAATAATCGGAATCAGTCTGGATAAATATCTGGGATCAGGTTACAGATACTATCCTTTGCTGGATATTCCGAGATACAGGCAGCGGAAGATGATTCCCGCAATGATTCCCTCTGATGTGATGTACACCTGGGGAATGACCGAATTTCCGATCAGTCCGGAGGCCACTTCGCTGGTGGATCACATGGTTCATGAAGGAAAACTGCTTTATTTCTGCGAAGCCATGATGCCGGAGCTGGCCGATACTTTGCTGACGGGATATACAGCCAGCCAGTTGAAGTGGTGTGAAAGAAATGAGCCCCAGATGTGGAACTATCTGATAGAACATAAATTGCTCTTTTCCACCCGGCAGATGGATATTGTCCGGTACATAAACGACGGGCCCACCACCAACGGTTTTCCCCCTGAATCTCCGGCCAGAACGGGAGCCTGGCTTGGGTGGCGAATTGTTAAGGCTTATATGGAACAACACCCTGATACCACATTAAAGCAATTAATGGCAAATACCCGTTATCTGGAGATACTAAATACTTCAGCGTATGCCCCGCAATAAAAAAGCAGGGACACCCGATGTGATGTCCCTGCTTTTTTTATAGAAGAATGTATTACAGTTCCTTGATTTTAATATTCCGGTACCAGACATCATCTCCGTGATCCTGAAGTGCAATGACGCCTGAATGGGGAACATTAGCCCAGTCAGGATTCAAGCCGGGGAATTTGGAGCCGGATACCAGGTTTTTCCAATCATCAGTCCAGAGGTGGTATTCGAGCACAGTTTCTCCGTTCTGTTTATGCACAACCGTACCGTCGTAAACGGTAATTTCGACACTGTTCCATTCGCCGGCAGGCTTTGCATTCTGCGGTTTGGCAGGGATCAGGTCATACAGTGAACCGGCCTGGCGGTTACCGTCTTTACCCAGGTTGGCATCAGGATGTCTGGCATTGTCAAGCACCTGCATTTCCGGAGCAGTTTTGTAAATTGGCCAGCCTTCTACTTCTTTTCCGAGGTAGAAAATTCCGGAATTACCTCCTTCTGAAATCTTCCATTCCAGGCGAAGAACGAAGTTGGTGAAATCTTTCTTGTAAAGGATATCGCCGCCATCGATGGCTCCGGCCTCACCCTGTCCCGATTCCTTGCAATGCAAGGTTCCGTCCACAATTTCCCAGTTGGTGGGGAAGTGGTCCTTATTGACTCCTCTCCATCCATCACTGGTTTTTCCGTCAAAGAGGAGCACCCACCCTTCGGCCTTCTCTTTTTTGGTAAGTTGATTAAGTTTTGCTTCATCCTTGCAGGAGATACTGAACAGAAAAGTACCAGCCAGCAGCATTAAAAAAAATTGTCTCATAAGGTAAAAATTTATGGTTAATGGATTTTTTATCTGAATCAGACAAAATTAATAAATTAGAATCAAAGAGTCAATATTATTTTAATGTTCAATTGAACGATTTATTGAGGTTTTTGTAACTTAGGGTGGTATTTTGCAAAGAATTTCAAATCTGAAAACAGATAGTATGAAAAAAAAGAAACGCATCGGGATTTTAACGGCGGGAGGCGACTGTCCCGGATTGAATGCCGCCATACGCGGAGTCGGTAAAACGGCCATAGTGGAATACGGGATGGAGGTTTTCGGTTTCCGGTCGGGATACACAGGACTGATCAACAATGATTTTATCGAACTGAAGGAGTCTCAACTGTCAGGTATTCTTACCCTGGGCGGCACCATACTGGGGACTTCGCGGGAAAAGCCGTTCAAAATGGTGGGGAATGGCGGGGAAGCTCATCAGAGGCCCGAGGCAATCATCAACAACTATCATAACCTGGGTCTTGATGCGCTGGTTTGCATCGGGGGAAACGGGACCATGAAAACCGCCAACATGCTTTCAAAGGAGGGTCTTCATGTGGTTGGAATCCCCAAGACAATTGACAATGATGTTTGGGGTACCGATGTTACTTTTGGATTTGAATCGGCGGTTGAAATTGCCACGGAGGCCATCGACCGGTTGCATACCACTGCCAATTCCCATCAACGGGTGATGATCATTGAAGTGATGGGGCACAACGCCGGATGGCTTGCTTTATATGCAGGGACTGCCGGGGGGGGAGACATCATCCTGTTGCCGGAACTTCCTTATAACATCCGGTCGGTGTGTAAAAAGGTCGAAAACCGGTATGAAGGGAATAAGCCCTATTCCATCGTGGTTGTGGCCGAAGGAATCGAAAAACCCGAAAACAGATCGGCTGCCAGTTACCTGGCTGAAGCCATTCAGACCTATACGGGTATTGAAACCCGGGAGACCGTGCTGGGTTATATTCAGCGGGGAGGCAGCCCGTCACCCTTCGACAGGATCCTGGCGACAAGGTATGGAGCATTTGCAGCACAGTGCATTGCTGAAGAGAACTTTGGCACCA
>CAYWTT010000168.1:0-7678 GCA_964461245.1 uncultured Prolixibacteraceae bacterium
GAAATATCGGTGCCGGGAAAACCACCCTCACCGAACTGTTGTCGAAACACTACGGTTGGACCCCCAATTATGAGGACGTGGATGACAATCCGTATCTCAATGACTTCTATAACGACATGCAGCGCTGGTCGTTTAATTTACAGATATATTTCCTTAATTCCCGTTTCAACCAGATTCTGGATATCCGGAAATCGGGAAAAACCGTGATCCAGGACCGTACCATATACGAAGATGCCGAAATCTTTGCTCCCAACCTCCATGCCATGGGGCTGATGAGCACCCGCGATTTTAACAATTACAAAACCCTGTTTGACCTGATGACAAGCCTGATCCAGCCGCCCGATCTGCTGATTTACCTGAAGGCTTCCATTCCCACCCTCGTTCACCAGATCCAGAAAAGGGGCAGGGAATTTGAAAATTCCATCCGGCTCGATTACCTGAAACAGCTGAACGACCGGTATGAATCATGGATCAAAGGGTACAGGTTGGGCAAACTGTTGGTGATCAGTGTGGATGAGGTGGATTTTGCCACCAACCGGGAAGATCTGAGCTTCGTTATTGATAAGATCGATGCCCAGATTCATGGATTGTTCTGATCGTGTCAGGAAATCAAATTTCTGTTTCCTCATGGTTCTTTTATAAATCAATCTTATGAAAAACAGAACATGGTTAGGCATGGTAATTTTAGCCACGGCAGCAATTGTTGCCTGCAAGTCGCAGCTGACCATCCCCGAAGGGGCTGTGGCAGTGAAACCCTTTGATAAAGCCAGATACCTCGGCAAATGGTATGAAATCGCCCGGCTTGATTTCAAATATGAGCGTAACATGAACAACGTTACGGCCACTTACTCATTAAATGAAAACGGTACGATCAAAGTAGTGAACAGGGGTTATGAAACCGTAAAGAAGGAGTGGAAAGAGGCAATCGGGAAAGCTAAATTTATTGGCCCTTCCGATGAAGCCAGGCTTAAAGTAAGCTTTTTTGGCCCGTTTTATGCAGCCTATAATGTCATCGCGCTTGACGACCAGTATAAATATGCCCTGGTAGTCGGGAAAGACCTGACCTATATGTGGATTCTCTCCCGGGAGACCACCATTCCGGAGGAGATACGAAACTCCTATCTTCAGCTGGCCGAAAGCCTGGGTTTCAATACCGGTTCTCTCCTTTGGGTGGAACACCACAATCAGTAATAGACTGGCTAACAAATAATCTGCCTCTTCCCGAAGGAGCAATTGCATTTTTTATAATCCAGGTAAATTTAACGACCCCTGTGAACCAAATCACGGGAATATTGTTTAATGACTGTCTAAAACCAATGTTATATTTAACGGTGGTTATAATGTATCCTATTAATGAAAGTTGAATGAAATTCAGATACTTACTTGTCATTTCGTTTATGGGTTTATCCTTTGGATTGTCGGCCCAAACCGGTATCATCAAGGGCAGGGTTTTCAATATCTCCAATAATGAACCACTCCCGTTTACCAACATTGTCATCAACGGAACTTCGATAGGTTCCACCAGCGACCTGGACGGGAACTTTCTCTTTACCGGGATCTTACCGGGATATTATAAACTGACGGCTTCTTCCGTTGGTTTTGAAACGGTGATCTCCGATGAGTTTCAGGTGACCAACGCCAAAACGACGTACACCGATATTCCCATGAAGGAAAAGACGGTCGCCCTGGAGGATGTGGTGGTCAGGCCGGCCTCTTTCAGAAGGGTGGAGGAGAGTCCGCTGGCACTTAAATCCATTGGCATCAAGGAAATAGAGAAGAGCCCCGGTGCCAACCGTGATATCTCGAGGGTGATACAGGTACTTCCCGGAGTGGCTTCTGGTGTCTCTTACCGGAACGACCTGATTGTCCGGGGCGGAGGACCTTCCGAAAACCGGTTCCTGCTCGAAGGGATTGAAATCCCCAACCTGAACCACTTCGGAACACAGGGAGCCAGCGGAGGTTCCGTGGGGATCATCAACAGTGATCTGCTCCGGGAGGTGGACTTTTACACCGGGGCTTTTCCTGCCAACCGGGGAAATGTGATGAGCTCGGTGCTCGATATGAAACTGATCGACGGAAATCCCGACAAAATGGTCTACCGGGCAGCCCTCGGTGCGTCAGAAATGGCTCTCAGCGCTTCGGGCCCCCTGGGTGAAAATTCATCCCTGCTTTTTTCTGCCCGCCGCTCATACCTGCAATTTCTTTTCAGCTTGCTGAAGCTTCCTTTCCTTCCCACATTCAACGATTATACGCTGAAGCTGAAAACCCGGTTGGATGCCAAAAACGAACTGACCCTGCTCAGCATCGGTTCACTCGATAAAAGCGTACTGAATACGGGAATTGAAAATCCCACTGAGGAACAGGAATATATTCTGAATTACCTGCCTTCCTATGATCAGTGGACCTATGCCATCGGGGCCGTTTACCGGCACTACCGTGAAAGTTCATACGATACCTGGATACTGAGCAGGAATATGCTCCACAACGGCTCTGATAAGTTTGAAGGGAACGAGGCAAACGGAACCCTTCTGCTGGATTACGATTCCCGGGAGATCGAGAATAAATTCCGCTATGAGAACACTTCCAGGATCAATGGTTATAAGATCATCAGCGGAGCTGGTTTGGAATATGTTAAATATACAAACGCTACAAACCGTAAAGTATTTATCCCTTTGGGAGAGGATACCCTGACTTCGATAAACTACGATTCATCGCTCAGGTTTCTGAGATACAACGCTTTCCTGCAGGCAAGCCGCAGTTTTCTGAAGGACCGGCTTACCCTTTCAGCAGGATTGCGGGTTGACGGCAGCAGTTATTCTTCCCGGACTGCCAATCCCCTTTCACAGTTTTCTCCCCGGATTTCCGCTTCTTACGGACTCACCCCCAAGCTTTTCCTGAACGGCAGTGCAGGAAGGTTCTATCAGCTTCCCTCCTATACCACACTGGGATACAGGAACCAGACAGGCAATCTGGTCAACAGGCAGAACGGAATCAGGTACATCCAATCGGATCATCTGGCAGCCGGTCTGGAATTCCGGAAATCGGAGAGCTCCCGGATCACCTTGGAAGGCTTTTATAAATGGTACCTGAGGTATCCTTTTTCCCTGAACGATTCGGTGTCGGTTGCCAGCAAAGGGGCTGATTATGGGGTCTATGGAGATGAACCGGTGGTTCCTGCTTCCGGGGGAAGGTCTTTTGGGGTTGAGCTGTATTACCGTGACCGGATCATGGATATGATGAATGTCTTACTCTCGTATACCTTAGTCCGGTCCGAATTTGAAGACAAGACAGGAAAGCTGATCCCTTCGGCATGGGATAACCGCCATATCCTGAATCTGACCGCATCGGCAGAATTCGGGAAAAACTGGGTTGCCGGCGCAAAATGGAGACTTGTCGGTGGTGCTCCCTATACGCCCTATGATTATGTGCGTTCTTCCCTGAAAGTGGCCTGGGATGCCCGGGGACAGGGCTATCCCGATTACCGGCTGTATAACAGCAGGCGGTTGGCTAATTTCCGGCAGCTGGACCTGAGGGTGGATAAGGAGTACTTCTTCAGGAAGTGGTCGCTGAATCTCTATCTGGATATCCAGAATGCCTTTAATTTCAAATCAAAGGAACCTGATGTGCTCATTGCACAGCGCGATGCAAACGGGTTTCCCCTGACCGATCCGGAAGATCCGTCCAGGTATCTTCTGAAATACCTGCCCTCGGAAACGGGGACAATACTTCCCACATTTGGTATAATCGTTGAATTTTAACCTGTTATTCCATGAAAAGAAAACAAGTTGCTTTGGCCATAACCAGCCTGATCCTCTTCATTATGACCGGCATTCTTTCTTGCAGGACAACCGGTTCAGGGACGAAAGAAACTGTGACTAGCCTGTTGGTAAGCAATCCGGACGGGAGTGGCATTCCGCTGGAAGTGAACTTTACCAAGGGAAAATCATATAACCACCCCACTTTTGCCGTTTGGCTGGAAAACAACGACGGCTACTTTCTCCGTACATTATTTGTGACACGGTCATTTGGTACCGGTACGTTCAGGTACGGGGATGCTGCCGGAGGGGAGTGGAAATCCGGGCAGATCAGAAGACCGGCTGCCTTGCCTTACTGGGAACACAAAGCAGGAGCTGCGCAGGGTAAAATCATATATCTGCCCGATGCGGAGCATCCAGTTCCCGATGCACTTACCGGAGCCACTCCCAAAGGCAGTTTTATACTGAAAACAAGAGGAGATAAGGAAAATCCGGCCAGGGTCAGATTGCTTTTGGAAATCAATCAGACCTGGGACTGGAACGCTTACTGGACCAACGACAAATTTCCGGGAGACCGTGAATATATGACCTCCTGTCAGCCTGCCCTGGTATATGCCGCCGAGATTGATCTGACAAAGGAGGGAGCGGTGTATGATCTGTTGCCTGTAGGAAGGAGCAGCCATTCAGGTGCTGACGGGAATCTGTACCAGGACCTGGAAACGCTCACTACAGCTTTGGAAATTGCCGGAAAGATTACAGTTATGGTCGGTGGTAATCAGTAGTTTTTTGTTTGGGGTTATCGGTTGTCAATTATCGACACTTTATGCTTATGAGGTTTTTAAGTTCCAGGTTCCGGGGTTTCAGACAACAGATCAAAAAGTGCTCCCTCCAGCATGGGGAAACGAAAATCAAACCCGGCTGAAATGATCTTTTCCGGTGAAACCCGGCTCCCTTCAAGCAACATAACTGACATCTCTCCAAGCACGGCTTTCAGGAGGAATGCCGGGACGGGAGACAGCAGAAGCGGTCTTTTCAAAACCCGTGCGAGCGTTCTGTAAAAAGCACGGTTGGTGGGGATTTCGGGGGCTACTGCGTTGTATACTCCTTTCATGCTGATGTCTTCAACGGCTTTGATATAGATATTGCACAGGTCATCGATATGTATCCAGGGGAGGTACTGCTGTCCGCTTCCGAGCGGTGATCCCAGTCCGAACCTGACCAGGGGTGTCATTTTAGCTAACGCCCCACCCCGGGAGGTTAAAACAACACCTGTCCGCAAGACGATGGTCCGGATACCCTCATCTTCAAAACGGCTGGCACTCTCTTCCCACAACCGGCAGGTTTCCCCCAGAAAGTCCGGGCTGGGCGGATCACTCTCCCTGAAGATCGTTTCCCGGGTTATAGCTCCGTAATATCCGATGGCCGAAGAGGATATAAATACTTTCAGCCGGAGGGGATTTTTTGCCGCTTCCTGAAAAAGCAATTCTGCTGTTTTAACCCGGCTGTTGATGATCGTTTCTTTTCGTCTGGATGACCATCTTTTTTCACCTAAATTGGCACCGGCCAGATGAATGATGTAGTCAGCCCCGGCTACTGCTTCAGGATCGATCCGGTCGTTTTCCGGATCCCAGAAATATTGTTCCTGTCTGTTGCTGATCTTAGCCGATCTGCTGAGTGTCGTTACACGGTACCCTTTTTTTTTCAGTTTTTCAGAAAGGTGTCTTCCGATAAGCCCGTTCCCCCCGGTGATCAGGATGGTTTCCATCTTCAATTCTGTTTTCACCATAAATATAAGTCAAATTAGGTAAAAACAGTTGCGGTTTGAGGGTAATTTGCTTTGCGTCATGGATGGTCATTTGCCCTAATGGGCGTCAATTGTTTATGACATTTTAAACATAAAACTATAAAACCGTAATTGACTATTATTGACCGCATGAAATTTCATCCCCTCATCCTTTTATGGTGATTTCTTTCACCCTGGTCAGCAGGGCAGGCCATTCGGTTTCCGGGATCTTGGCGCCGAAAGATTCCACAGCTTTGGAAGAGACTAAAGAGGCGATATCACCGCATTGCCGCAGAGGCAATCCGTGGGTGAGTCCATACAGGAATCCGGCAGAATAACTGTCACCGGCGCCGGTGGTATCAAGGGCGGAGGTTGGGACAGGTTCAATCACAGTGAGTTCATCCCCTTTCTGGATCAGGGAGCCTGATTTCCCGGTTTTTACAATAGCCAGTTCACATTGGAGGGCAATGATTTGGGCTGCTTTTTCAGGCTGAGCCGATGTATAGGCCATCGCCTCTTCCTCATTGGCAAAGACGATGTCCACATAGGAACGGATCAAGTGCTCCAGAAAGTCGCGGTTTTGTTCCACGATATTAAAGCTGGACAGGTCTAATGCCACCCTGAGGCCGATATTATGGCCGGTACGGAGGATCGTTTCGATCAGCCGGTGATCCTGGACCAGGTATCCTTCCACATAGAGGTACTGGTAAGGTTTCATCATCTCCGGGGAGAAATCGTCGGGCAGTAGTTCGGCTGCTGCGCCCAGCCAGGTAGCCATGGTTCTTTCCGAGTCACGGCTGACCATGGCCATAACCCGTCCTGTCCCGGTATCACTGTAAAGAAGGTGGGTATGGATGCCTTTGTCGCGGAACTCTTTTTCGAAGGCTGTACCCAGGTCATCGTGGCTGATTTTGCCGGCATATCCACAAGGGGTGCTCAGGCTGGCCAGGGTGTGGATGGTGTTGGCGGCTGATCCCCCGGAGGTGACACTTTTATGCCAGGCTTTGGTAGCTTCATAGACTGAGGCAGAAAGCCGGCTGTCGACCAGGGTCATACTGCCCCTGGGCAAACCATATTGTTGCAGAAGATCGTCATTTTCAAGAGCGATCATCACGTCGACCAGTGCATTTCCCACGCCCAGCACGGCTGGTGCAGGTACATTCAAAGTTGCATCCATTAAAGTAAATTTTTCACAAAAATATTTTTTCTTTCTGAAAAACCTCTTATTTTTGCACCGCTTTACGAAAAGCAGGTTCTTGTGAACCGAAACATATTCCCTAGTAGCTCAGTTGGTTAGAGCGGCGGACTGTTAATCCGTAGGTCGTAGGTTCAAGTCCTACCTGGGGAGCCAGACAGGACAGGAGGTCAAAATTGACCTCTTTATTTATGTTAAACCCTTCGAAAACCTTGCTGGTATTGAATAAAACCTGAACAGGTGTGGTGAATTCACAGGTTGCAACTTTTTCGGAAAATTATTCTTTCTTTACACATACTCTATTCCCCCATTAAGTTAATAGTTTATAGATCAAAGATTTTAATAGGTTGCATTTCCTGTCAGGTCAATGGGTACATATGAAAATCCTGCAATATAATGATATCATATTTTCAGGAGCGTCTTATGAAGATCAGTTTACTTAATTATATCTTTGCATATATGAACAGAAAAACTGAAAATATTACACGGCTTATTAAACTCAACATTGCTGAAGTGGATCCTGAAGCATTGGTTATACTTTATGGCTCCAGAGCCAGGGGAAATGCCAGGAAAGAATCTGATTGGGATATTTTAGTGTTAACCAAATATCCTGTAACCTGGCAGGTGGAGAAGAAATTCCGGGATCACCTCTATGACCTGGAACTTGAAACAGGAGAAGTTCTGTCGTTATTTGTCTATTCAAAAGAAGAATGGGATACAAAACATCATATTACCCCATATTATCACAATGTAATTTCTGAGGGTGTTTTGCTATGACACGGGAAGAAAGGTCAGCGTATGCTAAATTAAGAATTGAGTCTGCAAATAATACATTTCAGGCTGCAAAGATTTTAGCTCAGAATGGATTTTGGAATTCTGCAATTAACCGACTTTACTACTCGGTCTTTTATGCGGTAAATGCTTTATTGGTTTGTGAAGAAGTTT
>CAYWTT010000169.1:0-7676 GCA_964461245.1 uncultured Prolixibacteraceae bacterium
TCCTGCATTTTTTTAATCAACGGAAGAGAATAACCCAAGGCAAACCGGAGCAAATCTTCATTTTTAATGCCTTCCTGGGGAAATGTGATGTTCTGAGCCAGAACCGGAGGAGTTGAGGAAATACCTAAGCACCCTGCACAGATGATCGATCCGGCAGTAAAACATTTTAAAAGAAAATCCCTTCGGTCTGATTGATTCCGTAAAATATTCCTTTTCATACGTTTATTATTTTCAGGTTAGTTTATTCCATCCGTTTTTATCAAAAAATTGCTGATCTCTTCCTAAGGCCTGGAAATGGAAAAACAAGGTCAGTTTTTCAAAGCAAGTAGAAAATTAATTGACAACAAAAGATACAAAATGATTTTCTGAATCTCAATATTTTATCACATACCATTTAAGAATTTTTCATGATGCGGCTGCAGTAAATCAGGACTGAAAAATCCGGAAACGGGAACCCCGTAACCCGCAACATCCGGTATCCACCTGTAATTTGTTCAATCACTGAGTAACGCCGGGTTCTTACGGAAGCACTCAGAGGGATATAATACAAAATGGCAGAAATACAGCGTTTTACTCTTTACGGCCAGTTGTTCGGTCTAAACGCGAAGGGTTATTAGGAAGGCACACAGTAACGCAGATCGTTCTAGTTATGAGCAATATTGACTCAATTACAAAAGGATTGATAGCCCATCCATGCTCCATGCCCTTTGCCCTTAGACCTCACCAGCTGTAACAATTCCGAAGGCTGGTTTCCATACTTTATTCCTGTGGCAGGACCACAAAGTCTGAGCTATTGAGGTAATCCACACTCATTTTGCAGCTTTCAAAAGGTTCAAAGTTATATTTTTCCACCTCTACAATGCCGTATTTCATTCCCGATTGAGTCAAAGATGGCCAGATCGCTGCAAAATTCACCTTCCCGCTGGTTCCCACTTCCGCTTCATCCTTGATATGCCAGAGGTAGAAGCGTCCCGGGTAATTGGCAAAATAATCGACCGGATTTTTACCTCCCACCACACACCAATAAAGATCGATCTGGAACATGACTTTGGCAGGATCGGTGTTCTGTAGCATAAAATCATAAACGGTCATGCCGTCAATTAAGGTAGAAAATTCCTTGTCATGGTTGTGATATCCGAAGAGTATCCCCTTTTCATTACATTTTTCACCGATCATGTTGAAATAATTGCAATATTTCTTAAGTCCGTCCAGGCTTTCATATCCAGATGCACCCATCCAGGGTTGAACAATCCATTTGACACCTGCAGCCTTATGGGCTTCAATACACTGATCCCACCAGGACATGGTCTCTTCAAAATTCGCTGAATCCGGCAGATCACGACCGGCATGAGATCCCAGAAATTTCAGGCCATTCTTTTCACACAGATTTTTAAACTCAGTCGGTTCCATACCATAGAACTTTCCGTCTCTGTATCCCGCAGCTTCCACAAAAGAATACCCCATTTTACTCACTTTCTCAATGGTCCCGGGCACATCTTTTACAATGGAATCACGGAGGGAATACAATTGCAAACCGATATATTTCTTCGGTTTTGCATGGTTACAGGAAAGAAAGGAGGCCATGATAAACGCTGCCAAAGACAGCAACAGGAAACTTTTCAGAAAACTCAGCCTTTTCATTTTCAATCAGGTTTAGTTTAATTAATAGAATTGTTTAATATCTGCTTTCAAATGTATAAATTACATTTTACTTAAAAAAATGATCTGTGTTTTTTGGAGGAATATCTCCTTGGTATGCTTCAGCCCTCCATTTTTTATACTTTTGGGCGATTAAATCATAACCATGCAAGCAGGAAGAGAGTTTAAACCGGTCATAGCAGCCATGGGAGCCATGTTATTCTGGAGTTTCTCATTTGTCTGGATAAAAATTGCATATCTGGCTTATGAACCCTTAACCGTAGTTATGCTCAGGCTTGTTTTTTCCGTCATATTAATTTTCAGTTTTGCATACTTTATCAGGCGGATCCAGATCCCTTCACGAAAAGATATCGGCATCTTTGTTTTACTGGCTTTTTTTGAGCCTTTCCTTTATTTCATGGGGGAAAGCTTTGGTTTAAAATTTGTCTCCTCCACCGTGGCAGCTGTGATTGTGGCTACTATTCCGCTTATTTCCCCTTTGATCGCCTGGTATTTCTACAAAGAAAGGATAAGTTCCCTGAACCTGGCTGGTCTCGTGGCTTCATTCATAGGAGTTACCCTGGTGGTGATGAATGCCGACTTTACCTTTGACGCCTCTCCCAAAGGGGTTATTCTTGAATTCTTCGCTGTTTTCTCCGCCATTGCCTATTCGGTTGTATTGCGCAAACTGGCATTCAGGTACAACACCCTCACCATTATTGCTTTTCAGAACCTGATTGGGATATTTCTCTTTTTCCCTTTCTGGTTGATCTTTGAATCGCGCGTTTTCGCAGCCACCCCCTTCCATCCGCAGGCATTCGGCGCTATTTTGCTGCTTTCCGTTTTTGCCTCTTCCCTTGCCTTTATTTTATTCACTTACAGCATTCGCAACCAGGGCATCAACCGTTCAAATACCTTCATTAACCTGATACCGGTTTTTGTGGCTGTATTTGCCTATTTCGTGCTGAACGACCATCTGACACTCCGCAAAATGATCGGGATCTGCATCGTAATCGGCGGACTTTTTCTGGCGCAGATCAGTAAAAGGGAGCGCAGGAAAAGGTCAAATGCAATTGTTCACTGTGAGGGTTGAAATATTTCGGTATATTTGGCGTTATTGAAAAAACTTCTGCTTACATGCACAAGCTCGGCATTCTGATCCTAGTGGCATTATTTCTTTTCGGTGGTTCTGTTTCAGCACAGATCGGAGGAGAATCCACGTACCGGTTTCTCTCCCTGACCAATTCGGCCAGGATTGCCGCTTTGGGTGGGAACCAGGTGGCTGTCAGCGATTCATGTGACCTCAATCTGCCCTATTACAATCCTGCCCTGCTAAGAGCTTCCATGGCCAATCAACTGCTATTCAACTATGTAAGCTACATGGCCGGCATCAATTACGGGTATGCCTCTTTTGCCTGTTCTTTCGACAACTACGGAACCGTGGCAGCCGGAATGCACTATATAAATTACGGAAGCTTCATTGAGGCCGGGGAAGACGGAGTCGTCACCGGTAACCACTTTACGGCCGGTGAATATGCCCTGAACCTGATTTGGGCTCACCATTACAAAAATCTTCAGTATGGCGTAACACTCAAACCCATCCTGTCGGTTTTTGAAAGCTACAGGTCATTCGGGATTGCCGGTACCGCCGGTATTGCCTGGGTTTCCGGAAACAACCGGCGTTCACTGGGTTTGGTTGCCCGGAATTTCGGTTCCCAGATCACCCCCTATTATGAAGGCGGAAAAAGAGAATCCATACCCTTTGAATTGCTGGCCGGATTCTCACAAAAGCTGGCTCATGCCCCCGTCCTGTTCTCCATTACCGCCCAGCACCTGAACAAATGGGACCTGGCCAACCTGGATGAAGAGGAGATTACCGATGAATTTGTGATTGAACCGACCGAGAGCTTTGGCAAACAACTGATGCGTCACCTGTTACTGGGAGCTGAAATCATGCCATCCCCCAATTTTACTTTAAGGGCCGGGTATAATTACCATCTCCGGCAGGAGTTGAAACTCGAACAGAAGCTTTCCACCGTAGGTTTTTCACTTGGCTTCGGAATAAAGGTAAAACGGTTCCGGCTCGATTACTCGACCACCCGGTATCACATTGCCGGAACCTCCAACCTGATCTCTCTTGCAGTGAACCTGAACCGGAATTATGGGCTGTAAGATCATCCCTCCCTATATCAGTTATATTTGCATTTTATTTTGCAACTATTCATGCATCCGGAAAAAATCATCATAGCAATTGACGGGTTTTCTTCCTGTGGAAAAAGTACCCTGGCAAAGTCTCTGGCCAGGGAGCTCAGGTATATCTATATTGACAGCGGCGCCATGTACAGGGCCGTTACCCTCCATGCCCTCAGAAACAAATGGATATCCAACGGTTTGCTTGATATTCCTTCCATCCTTTCGGGACTGAAACAAATCTCCATAACCTTCAGCTTTGACCCGGAAAGTGAAAAGAACACCACCTTCCTTTGCGGAGAAAATATTGAGGAGGAGATCCGACGACTGGAAGTCTCTGAATTTGTCAGTCCGGTAAGCGCCATCCGTGAGGTGCGTCTCGCCATGGTAGAACTTCAGCGGGAGATCGGAAAGAAAAAGGGAATCGTAATGGATGGAAGGGATATTGGCACGGTAGTCTTTCCACAGGCAGAACTGAAGATTTTCATGACTGCCGATCCGGAAATACGGGCGCAGCGCAGGTATCTCGAACTGACCATGAAAGGGCTTAACGTTTCCATGGACGAGATCAGGGAGAATATTTCAAGTCGCGATTATATAGACCAGAACCGTCAGGAGAGCCCTCTGAAGAAAGCACCTGATGCCCTGGTTCTTGACAACAGCTTTATGACTCCCGGGCAACAACTGCAATGGGCTCTCGACAAAGTGAACAGCATAATCCAGTCGAATGAAAATTGAAATTGACAAAAAATCGGGATTTTGCTTCGGGGTAACCAATGCCATCTCTAAGGCTGAAAAGGAACTGAGTATGACCGACAAGCTTTATTGCCTTGGTGATATTGTTCACAACGGAGCCGAAGTAAGCCGTCTCGCTGAAATGGGTATGGTGACCATCACACGCGAAGCGTATTACAGGCTGCATGACTGCAAAGTCCTGATCCGGGCACATGGAGAACCTCCCGAAACTTATGCCTATGCCCGGCAAAACAACATCACCCTGATCGATGCCACCTGTCCGGTGGTGTTGATGTTACAAAACAGGGTAAAGACCTCTTATGAGAATATCGTAATGAAGGGAGGTCAACTGGTTATCTTCGGTAAACCGGGCCATGCCGAAACAATGGGTATAAACGGACAAACCGGCAATAAAGCGGTCATCATCCAGAATACCGCTGAAATTGATAAAATCGATTTCAGCAGACCGGTAGAACTCTATTGCCAAACCACCATGCCGATATCCCGCTTCCATGAACTGACTGAACAAATCCGGCAACGTGCAGGTAAAAATTCCATCATTAAAATCCATGATACCATTTGCAGGCAGGTGGCCAACCGGGCGCCCCATCTCAAAGAATTTGCCGCCAGGTTCGATGTGATCATCTTCGTATCCGGTAAAAAAAGCTCCAACGGAGCTGCCCTGTTTGAAATTTGTCGTGAGGTCAATCCAAACAGTTATTGGATTGAAAATCAGTCCGACATCCGGAAAGAATGGTTTTCAGGAGCCCTAACCACCGGCATTTGCGGTGCCACATCCACTCCCCGCTGGCTGATGGAAGCAGTTTCAAAGTGGATAAAGGAGAATGCCGGTTAAGGATTTAAAAAAGTCGCAATTACCATCACAATAAAACTGATACGGTATAATGGCTGATATTTTTGCCGAAGTGATCCTGCCCCTCCCCCTGGAGGAGAATTATACATACCGTGTACCTTCAGAACTGGAACCGGAAGTAATGTCGGGGAAAAGAGTGATCGTGAACTTTGGAAAAAAAAAGAATTATTCCGCACTGATCTGCTCTCTGCATCACACTCCACCCGGAGGAGTAGAACTGAAAGATATCGGAACTGTACTCGACGAACAGCCTGTGATCCACGAGATCAACCTGGAACTCTGGAGGTGGATAGCCCGGTATTATATCTGTTCCCTGGGTGAAGTAATGAAGGCTGCATTACCCTCGGCACTGAAGCTGGAAAGCTCCACGATGCTCACGGCCATTTCGGGGGAACCGGACCAACCGCTGAGTGACCGAGAAAAGGAACACCTGCGAATGATCGGAGAGAAACGACCGGTCCATGAAGTGGAGAAAATCCTGGGAGATCAGTTCTCATTCAGAATTCTCAGGCAATTGGTCGACAAACAGTTGATCCGGGTGGAGGAAACCATCGGGGAAAGCTACAAACCCAGGCTGAGGGCCATGATCTCGCTTCACCCTGGCATTGCCACAGCCTACCAGTGGGATGAAACGGTTAAAAGCCTGAAGCAGGCCTGGAAGCAAAAAGAGTTGATGACACTGGTAGCCCGGAAGATGGCTCTATTTACACCCGAAGAGAAAAGAGAGATCTCCAGAAAGGATTTACTGGAGGGGGTCACAATTTCGGAAGCCACACTTAACCAGTTGATCTCCAAAAACATTCTGACTGTCAGGTACGAGCAGGTTTCCCGACTGACTGTTCAGCACAATGAGCAAATGAGCATCAATCTGCTGAATGAATCCCAGCAGCAAGCCCTGGAAGAGATCAGGGAGCAGTTCAGGCAGCAGCAGGTGGTCCTGCTTCACGGCATAACGGCCAGCGGTAAAACGGAGATATACATACACCTGATCAATGAAGCCTGCCTTCAGGGGAAACAGGTGTTGTACCTTGTACCTGAAATTGCCCTGACGCCGCAGATTGTGACACGGCTGACGAGGGTATTCGGACCGAAAGTGGGGGTATACCATTCAAAAATGAGCGACGCGGAACGATACGAGACCTGGAAAAACGTGCTTTCGTTCGCCTCTGGTCAGGCTCCTTCCTGCCAGGTGGTGCTGGGAACCCGTTCAGCCATTTTTCTGCCGTTTTCCCGACTGGGTATGATCATCGTGGATGAAGAACACGATAACTCATTCAAGCAGGCTGATCCGTCACCCAGGTACAACGCCCGCGACATGGCCGTGGTACTCGGATTGCAACATAAATCCCCGGTGCTGCTTGGATCGGCCACCCCTTCGTTTGAGTCCTTTCATAACGTAAAAACAGGAAAATACGGATTGGTATCCCTGACTAAAAGATATGGAAATGCAGAGTTGCCTTCCATCGTGGTAGCCGATATTCAAAAAGCCTGGAAACGGAAAGAGATGAAATCACTCCTTACTCCCGAACTTTTCAGGGGGATCGGGGAAGCTCTGCAATCGGGGAACCAGGTGATCCTCTTTCAAAACCGACGGGGATACTCCCCTTTTATGGAGTGCATGGATTGCGGTCATATCCCTGTATGTGTCAACTGCGATGTAAGCCTGACCTACCATAAGAATCCTCCTCACCTCTCCTGCCATTATTGCGGCTATTCGGTAAGGATTCCCGGAGCCTGCCCGTCATGCCAATCCAAAGAAATGAAAAACAGGGGATTCGGTACAGAAAAGGTGGAGGACGAGATCGCCGGTCTGTTTCCGGATGCGAGGATTGCCCGAATGGATCTTGACTCAACACATTCAAAAACCGCATTTGAAAAAATAATCAGGCAACTGGAACAGAGAAAAATCGACATACTTATCGGTACCCAGATGGTTACGAAAGGTCTTGACATTGAACACATCAACCTGGTGGGGATACTGAATGCCGACAATCTGCTCAACTTTCCCGATTTCAGGGCTTTTGAAAGGGCTTTTCAGCTGATGCACCAGGTCAGTGGCCGTGCAGGCCGGAAAGAGGACAAGGGGAGCGTGATCATCCAAACTTCCCATCCCGACCATCAGGTTATCCATTACCTGAAAGAACAGGATTACGAAGGTTTTTTTAATGAACAAATGACAGAAAGGAAGTTCTTCCGTTATCCTCCCTGGTACAGGTTGATTAAAATCATAGTCAGGCAT
>CAYWTT010000170.1:0-7671 GCA_964461245.1 uncultured Prolixibacteraceae bacterium
AGGGAAACGCTTACCCTCCTGGGACAGACCATTGGCCTGTCACCAGTCGACAACAAAATCTCACTCGACATCCTGGTCGACCGGGCCTCAGTGGAAGTATTTGCGAACAACGGACAGGCCGTTATCTCCGCATTGCTGCCCGGACAACAAAATGAACATGGATTTATCCTCTTCAATACCGGAGGCGAACTGCTGGTCGAGGAACTGACCGTGACCGAAATGATTTCTGCCTGGATCCAACCGGAAGCACAAAAGTAAAAAAGAGGAAAATCCGAATAGTCTCCGGTTATACGGAGACTATTCACTGGCTACCAGGTTGAAGTCGAGCGTAAATTCGTCATAAATCATCTTATCTCCCAATCCCTGAAAAAATGAACCCGAACCGTACCGGATATTGAATTTTGCCCTGTTGATCACCAATTGCCCGGCCGAGGTCAGCACATTCCCCTCAGTCGTGACAGTTGCCCTGAAGGTCACTGGATGGGTGATCCCCTTGATCGTCAGATTCCCCGAAAATTCCGATTCGTTTCCCGACAGCTTTTTCACACCGGTCAACCGGAATGTGGAAACCGGAAATTTTTCCACCGCAAAGAAATCGTCCGATTTCAGATGCCCCACCAGCCGGGCATTCCATTCCGCATCTTTCAGATCCAGATCGGTGATGGTGTTCATGTCAATTTCTATGGTACCTCCTGTTATGTCACCGTTTTTTACATTGAGCTGGCCACTTTTGATGGAAATGGTCCCGGTATGCTCCCCGGTTACTTTTTTTCCCAGCCACTTCACACTGCTCCTGGAAATGTCAACCGCATAATCACCTGCATAAAGGATCCCTGCGGCAAATAAAAGTACAAATGTCAATCCTATCGTTTTCATTTTTTTGAAATTGAAAAATTGATATAAAGACAAACATCTCCTCTATTTTGTTTTACTGAATATCTTTTATTTTTGCATCTTAATTTGAAAATGTATCTTTAGGGTGTTCAAATCGGCATTAAGTGCATTATCTACTGATTAACCATGAGCGCGATGATAAAAAGGCCCAATGAAGACGAAACCGATCTGGGAAGTTTCCTTCTGTTCAAAAAGCTTACTGAGGAAGAACTGAACCGGTTAAATTTTGAAAAGAGCTGTTCAACCTATAAGAAAGGGACCATCGTATACCGGGAAGGTAGTAGGCTGACCGGCTTTTATTGTGTTACCAAAGGGATCGTGAAGATTTTCAAAACCGGGATCGACGGGAAAGAACAAATCATCAAATTTGCCAAACGGGGCGAGATCATCGCATACCGGTCGCTTCTCAGCCAGGAATTGGCCTGTACCACGGCAAAAGTGATAGAAGAAGCCGTATTGTGTCATGTTCCTTATCAGACCTTGCTTTACCTGATTCAGAACAACTGGCAGTTTTCGCACCATATGCTTCAGATTGTCTGCCGTGAGCTGCGTGAGGCCAACGATTTCATCACCGATATTGCACAGAAATCGGTCAGGGAAAGGCTTGCAGAAGTACTGCTGCTCCTGAGGGAAAACTTTGACCTCGATCGTCAGAATACGCTCCAGATCTCACTCACACGGGAGGAACTGGCCAACATGGTTGGAACGGCCACCGAATCGGTGATCCGGTTGTTGTCGGAATTCCGGGCCGATAACCTGATCGAATTACAGGGAAGAAAGATTAAATTCCTGAACATTCCCGGACTGCGTAAGATCGCCAATATTTAGAACAGACCCAACCGGTACCCGGTCTCCGTTTATTCCTTACATTACATGCAGAAACGGCATTTAAACCGCATCCAGTATTTTGAAGAGCAGGAATTTACCACGCTCCGGTATGTGATCCCCTTTATTGAAAAATTCCGGAAGATCGAAGCCGGCATGAAGATCCTGGAAATAGGCTGCGGAGAAGGAGGGAATCTGAAACCTTTCCTGGAAAGAAGATGCGAGGTAACCGGAATTGACCTGTCGGAATACAAGATCAACCTGGCCCGTTCTTTTTTTAATAACCTTCCGTTAACTGGCCATCCTGAACTGATAGCGGAAGATGTTTACAATCTTCCTTCTCCGGAGGTAAAATACGACCTGGTGATCATGCGCGATGTAATAGAACACATCCATGACCAGAAAAAATTCATGGCTTTCGTCCAACAATTCCTCCACGATGAAAGTCTGTTTTTTCTAGCATTCCCACCCTGGCAAAATCCTTTCGGGGGCCATCAGCAGATCTGTAAAAATAAAATTCTTGGAGCACTACCCTATTTCCATCTCTTGCCATCCTGCTGTTATCGTCTCCTGCTGAAATCGGGAGGAGAGAGTGAAGCCACCATCGGTAACCTGCTAGAAGTGAAGGAAACAGGCCTTTCAATCGAACGCTTTCAAAAAATTGTGGAAACATCTGGATTTCAGATTTTATCGAAGAGATACTATTTCATCAATCCCAACTATGAAATCAAATTCGGGATTAAGCCCGTCCGGCAATCCCGACTGATCGGAGGCATACCCTGGTTGAGGAATTTCCTGACCACATCGGTCTTTTTCCTTTTATCACCCTGCGGAAAACATTAGGGACTTGAGGGCCGGGGAGTTTTGCCGGATTCATCTGGCCAGCCATTCTTCGGGGTTCAGTTTCTGGTTTTCCTTCCAGATCTGAAATTTCAGAATGGTTTTATTATCCTCTGACGGATCGGTATATACGGTGCCCAGGTTTTGCTTGATATCGATTTTATCCCCCTTCTTCACCAAGACATCCACCAGGTTGGAATAAACCGTCAGGTATTGACCATGGCGGATAATTACGGCCATGTTCCCTCCAGTGATCCCGAAAACGCGGGTGATCTCCCCGTTGAAAACCGCCCTCGCCCTGGATCCCGGTTCAGTGGCAATGTTGATCCCGTTGTTATTTACCGTCACCTTTTCCAGCACAGGATGGGGATGTATCCCGAATTTTTCGGTAATAACCCCCTTTTCAACCGGCCAGGGGATCCTTCTGCGGTTTTGTTCAAAACTGGTACCGGCCAGCTTTTGTTCAGGGGTCATTCCGGTAGCCTTGGTGCCCGGTTTAACGGTTTTCCTGGTTTCTTCTTCGATGACCCGCTGGATTTCGTCGGCCAGCTGCTGTTCAATACGACGCTGCCGTGCCAGCTTTTTCTGAAGGTCATCCTTCTTTTTTTGAAGCTCCTGAGCCAAAGAATTCTGCTGCTTCTTCTGGGCAGTCAGCCGCATATTCTCCGCCACCTTTTCTGTCATCACTGATCGCTGGGCTTCATGCTGAATCTGGAGATCAACGATCTTTTTCGACAGGATCTGCTGAATGGAGGCTATTGTCTCAGCCTGATTTCTCCTGTTTCCGGCATATTGCTTGAAATAGACATACCTGCGATAAGCCTGGTTGAAATTTTCGGCCGAAAGAAAAAAGAGGATCTTGTCGTATGCGTTGCGGTTCTTCCATGCAAAGCGTACCATCTGTGCGTACTCTTCTTTGATCCTGG
The DNA here is from genome assembly GCA_964461245.1 of uncultured Prolixibacteraceae bacterium. Classification (GTDB taxonomy): domain Bacteria; phylum Bacteroidota; class Bacteroidia; order Bacteroidales; family Prolixibacteraceae; genus UBA1413. The sequence continues at coordinate 3,486 of CAYWTT010000170.1, forward strand.
CCAGATCGGTGGTCAGGATTTCCACCACTGTGGTGTTGTCTTCTATCACCATCTGCAGCAGGGTAACTTCCGACGACATGGCCGAAATCAGCTGGTTTCTCTGCTCGATCTGCCGGTTCAGGAGCCGCAGCTTCCCCAAAGTCGCCTTCTGATTTTCATTGACTTTTCCCAATAACTCATTGGTATACCGAATCTCTTCGGCCGCTGACTGTTTCTTTTTTCTCAGCTCCTCAAGTGATTGAGCATGCAGGTCAAAGCCAGTCAGCATCAATAAAATGGCAAGGGCCAGGTTTATAAATGCCAGCTTTATTCTCATGCTCCTAATTTAAAAAAACCCTTTCGAATTTCTCGGGAATCCTCAAAGGAACAAATTCACCGCTGTCGGTTGAAAACCCCGATAATTTTGAATTTACCTGGATTGCACTGCTGTCGGACTGAAACAGCATCTCCACTGTAGTTGGAAAATACTTCCCGCCTACAGGTTCATAGTCATTAAACCGGATAATGGCCTTGCGGGGTGAATCCTTGTCCTCCATCTCCATTTTGCGGATTACGAACAGAGAGGGATCAAAATAAAACGTCTGAATGACAGGGATCTCTTCATCCAACCGTCTCAATATCCTTTCCACGCGTTGAGTTTTACCTTTGTCTTCAATGCGGGTAAGCCTTCTGACGGTTTCCGACTGTAACACATACAATCCGTTCCCATTCCAGGTCTTAAAATCCCTGAGTTCCTTTTCATTCCGGAAAAGGGAAAAAATATTGGCCGAAATAATTGCCTGGATGGAATTGAAATCCAGGTCAAACTTAAGCATTTCACTGACCGGGACATAACTGCCCCTGTAATACGATTTGTCAAAGTAGTTGACATATACGACACTGTCGGGGGTGAGCATTACCTTGGCCAGAAGGATATTCAGCTTGGTGACCGACATAAGCACGGCTTCTCCCTTTACAGCCTGAATGCTCGCTCTGAAAGAGGTTTTACTTCTTCCGTTATCCAGCGAGATATTGATCTTTTTTATGGTGAAATGATAATAGTCAAAACTGTTATCCTCGGCTTTTTTATACAACCTGACGGCATTCATCGGACGAAGTCTGGCTTCGGGAACCTTTTCCACGGTCCGGCATGAACCCAACAAACTGAATACAAAAATTACGGCCAGGTACAGAGCAGTTATGGCCTTTGGATTATTCGCCATTTAATTTTCCCTGATGTATTTTTTCTCAGCAATCTTTTGCTTAAGCAATCCGGAGGTAGATCCCAGGTTAAGAGCCTTTTGCCAGTTTTTCAGTGCTTCTTCCGTATTTCCCATCATGAAAAGGATATCCCCATAGTGTTCGATTAAAGTGGAAGTTTCCTCTTCCGAATGGGAAAGTGCCGTTTCCATATAAAATTTGGCCAGGGTATAATTTTTCTTTTTAAACAAAACCCATGCGTAAGTATCCAGGTAAGTGGCATTATCGGGAAATTTCTCAATCACCTTTCCACTCATCCGTTCTGCTTTATCCAGATTCTGTTCCGCCAGGGAAAGGTAATACGCATAATTGTTCAATGCGATATAATTTTCCGGATCAAGATCCAGGGCTTCATCAAACAGCTTGAAAGCTTCACTCAGTTGCCTGAGTTTGTAATGGGCCTCCCCTTTCAGGAAAATGAATTGTCCTTTCAGTACGTTGTTGTCGACCACATAGTTAAGTCCATCGTTTGAAATGGTGATGGCTTCGTTGTATTTTTCAAGCTGAAGGGTAGCGACCGCCCTGAGAAAGTAAAACTGTGCCTGGTTCGGGAACAGTTCAAGTGCCGATTTCGCATGATCGTACAACGATTGCCAATCCAGCATATCGTTGTCAAGGTATAGAATCTGCTCCCATATGGCATAATCATTTACCCCGTTCCCGATCACTTTCAACAGTTGCTCCCGGGCTTCCCTGCTCCGTTTGTTTTTAATCAGATATTCGGCATATACCGAATAAGACCTGAAGTCATCAGGGTAATTTTTGATCAGCACCCTGATCAGTTCTTCAATCTGTTCCGGATTGAGCTTCATTTTGGAATTCTCGCCGGTTTGGAGGAGGTAAAGCTGGAGCTTGGTTTCCACATCCACATCGTCGTTGTCGAATCCCTTCAGCAAAAATTGAAAGGCCTTAAGGGTATCTCCCTCCTGAAGATAGTAATCGGAAAGGGAAAAATTGACAAATCCGTTGCCGGGATCCATTTCCAGCACTTTTTGGTAATATTTCAGGGCATTTACCCGGTCGCCCTGATCCAGATATAAATCGGCAAGCAATCCAATATAACGGGGATCCGCAGGGTTGGAACTGATCAGTTTCTGCACCTCTGCAAAGGCCTCCTTGGTCTGTCCGGCCTGTTGAAAAATCTCTTGTTTGGCGGTCGAGATCTGTTCGTTAATGCCGGTCTTTTTCTCCAGTTCATTCAAAGCCTTAATGGCACCGTCATATTTCTTTGCCTTAGACAGTTCCATCGCTTTCATATAAATGTACTCCTGATTCTCAGGATCCGATGTGGAGAGCTGATCGTAAAGAGCAGCAGCTTCGTCATTTTTCCCGTTCTGCTGATATATCTTGGCCAGCAGCAATTTGTACCATTTGTTCCCCGGATTGATACTGATCGCCTTTTCCAGCAAGAGAGAAGCACTGGTGAGATCGTTGTTCATTATATGCATATTGGCCAGTTCATACATGGCTGCAGAGGAGCCTGGGTCAATTTCCAGGCAGGAAGCCAGCAGGGAAACGGCTTTCTGCGGATTACCCACCGCTTTTTGTTTCAGCGCCTCAATGAAAAGGTATTCAAACTGTTTCTTTTTCTCTTCAGAAACGGTACTGGTATCCTGCAAACCGGCAGCCGTTTGGTTCTTTTTCACGGTGGTTTTGGATACGGTGCATGCTGCCAGCATTCCGGCCATTATGACAGCTAATATGAAGGATGCGTGTTTCATTCTTTCAGTTTTTCCCGGTATGGCCGAAACCACCTTCTCCCCTTGCGGTAACCTGCAGGTCTTCGGTCAGAATCCATTCCGCTTTTTCATGCGAAGCAATCACCATCTGACAAATGCGATCCCCATTCCGGATTATGAAATCTTCGTTCGAAAGGTTGATCAGAATGATGCAGACTTCACCCCGGTAATCGGCATCGATGGTCCCGGGTGAATTCAATACCGTGATCCCTTTCTGGATGGCCAAACCGCTGCGGGGGCGTATCTGAGCTTCATAACCTTCCGGAATCTCAAGGTAGAGGCCCGTGGGTATCAGTTTCCGCTCGAAAGGTTTAAGTACCACATCGTCTCCCAGAAATGCCCTTACATCCATCCCGGCTGAGTGGACAGTACTGTATGAGGGTAAAGGATTCCCTGACCTGTTGATGATTTTAACTTCCATGAAATCACATATAAAAGTGGCAAAGATAGGGAATTCGGAAAAAAATCAGGAAGTGTTAACAATTATTATCAAAATGGAAACCCTCCGCGGGTGGAGAATATCCTTCCTTCAGAGAATTTGTCAGCTGCTACCTATCCCGTTTTACCGGTCAGCCATAACTTCCGTCTTTACCATTTTCCTGAAATTCCTGATCCGGTGGAAAGTAAGATAATTGGCATCATGAGCGTTGTTTGCCCCGTCATACCGGTCATCATAGGCAGTCCGCGACAGGAAAATAATATCCTTTCCTTCAAACTGCCAGTCGATGTATTGAAATCCGTGCTTTTTTACATCCGGATGGTGAAGCAACACCCTGTGTACCGTCCAGTTTCTGAGGTCGGGAGAGCTTTGCATTACCAGTGTATTGCGCACTGAACCTGCCGACAGATTCTTAAACTCCGAGGTGACTATATTCGATATTGCCCAATAGCGGTTGGATTTTTTATCGTAACGGATGGTGAATTTCCTCGACCCCCCCGCAAAGTCCATGAATCCGGTGGCCGGATCAAATGAAGCCTGTGTTCCGTCCTGACTGATCCTGACCATTGCCGCCAGATCACGGCCTTTTTCAGAAGTGGCGACCCGATGGAAATCGACCATCTGCCCTTCAGGGGTTACCACTGCATTCCCTTCAAGCCATCCGCCAAATTTTCCCTCCAGATAGGTCGAATCATAGGACAACCAATTGGTGGCCTTCCAGTTATCCGCCAGCAGCAGATCTGAATTCACAGCTGCGGAGATCATCATG
>CAYWTT010000171.1:0-7639 GCA_964461245.1 uncultured Prolixibacteraceae bacterium
ATTGTGAACATTTAAATATTTCAAAAGAATGAAAAAGTTAGCAGACATTGGATTGATAGGTTTGGCCGTTATGGGTGAAAACCTGGTATTAAACATGGAAAGCAAGGGCTTTACCGTGGCTGTGTATAACCGAACTGTATCGAAGGTAGATGATTTCATGAAAGGCCGTGGTGCGGGCAAGAAGTTCATTGGTGCCCACAGCATTGAGGAACTGGTTGCATCACTGGAACGTCCGCGCAAGGTGATGATGCTGGTCAAAGCCGGCAAGCCGGTTGATGATTTCATTGATTTGCTGCTCCCTCATCTGGAGCCTGGGGATATCATTATTGATGGCGGAAATTCCCATTTCCCCGACAGCATTCGTCGTACTGAATATGTGGAAAGTAAAGGGATGCTGTATATCGGGACAGGTGTGTCGGGTGGAGAGGAAGGAGCGTTGCTGGGACCTTCCATGATGCCCGGGGGATCTCCTGAGGCCTGGCCCTATGTGAAACCGATATTCCAGGCAGTGGCCGCCAAGGTGGAAGATGGCTCACCCTGCTGTGACTGGGTAGGTGAAGGCGGGGCCGGACATTTCGTGAAAATGGTCCACAACGGGATCGAATACGGGGACATGCAGATTATCAACGAAGCCTATCAGCTGATGAAGGATTTGCTCGGTCTGACGGCTGAGGAACAACATGAGATCTTTGCAAAATGGAACAATGAAGAGCTGGACAGCTACCTGATCGAAATCACCCGCGATATTCTGGCTTTCAAGGATGAAGATGGTCAGCCGCTGGTTGAAAAGATACTGGATACGGCCGGGCAGAAAGGTACCGGTAAATGGACCGCTGTGGCTGCCCTGGATCTGGGAATCCCGCTGACACTGATCGGGGAATCGGTATTTGCGCGTTGCCTCTCTGCCCAGAAAGAAATGCGGGTGATGGCTTCCAAAGAGATAAATGGACCCAAGCCTGAATTCAAAGGCAATAAGGAACAGTTCATCAATGATATCAAAATGGCGCTGTATGGAGCTAAGATCATCTCTTACGCACAGGGGTACAACCTGATGATGGAAGCAGCCAAGGAATACAAATGGAACCTGAATTACGGGGGTATTGCCTTGATGTGGCGGGGTGGCTGTATAATCCGGTCGGTTTTCCTTGGCGATATCAAAAAAGCTTTTGATAATAATCCGGCATTGCCCAACCTGTTGCTCGATCCCTTCTTCCGTAAAACAGTGGAAGCTGCCCAGGAAGGATGGCGCAGGGTTTGTGCCGCAGCCCTGACCAATGGCATTCCGGTACCTGCACTGACTTCTGCTCTCTGTTACTTTGACGGATTCCGAAGTGAAAGATTGCCTGCCAACCTTTTACAGGCTCAGCGGGATTATTTCGGAGCCCACATGTACGAACGTACGGATAAACCCCGCGGGGAATTCTTTCATACCAACTGGACGGGACGTGGAGGTGATACCGCTTCTTCCACCTATGTTGTGTGAGAATAAACAGGAATATTTAATGATATTAGTGGGGATCGGATTCATCCGGTCCTTTTTTTTTGATCATGCAACTATTTTATAAAGCAATTAGAATAAAAATTGTGATTAAAAAATTGCCTGGTTTTGCCATCGCAGGACTATTTAATTAATTTTGTAACAGAGATTCTGTATTACAAAAAACCAAAAATGAAGAATTCATTATTAATACTGCTACTCATCGGAGCAATAATTACCGGAGGATGCAACTCCAGAAAAAGGTCGGATGAGATTAAAAATTACACATACCAGGAACAGACCACTGAGTTAAGCGAACAATTGAGTGGAAAAGTCGGAAGTTGGGTCCAGGAAGGAACCGTATGTTATGGTCTTGTGGCAAGCATCGATGCAAAAGGTAAAGTCCAAAAAGGATTGCCTGTCAAATCCAAAGTTTTAACCATAAAATCAGACAGCCTGAAGATGAAGGCTCTGGAGAGTGTCAGCCTTGCTGAAGTCAAAGGCTGTACCAAACTGGGGATTGCCAAGGGCGATACATGGTGGGAAACCGAAGGTGATCTTTTCAAAACCAAAGAAGAGGCTGTAGCATTTCTGAAGAAAAACGGCTGGTATAAATAGTATTTAATGGCATATTGGTCACAGGCAAAGATTTTCACTATTACCACATTTATGAAAAGGAAGTATAAAATTATCAACTGGCCCCGTCAGGTTATCCAGTGGGGTGTTTTAGCATTCATTATTTACTTGGTTGTCAGGCAGTTTTTGAACAAGGGATTTATTACCGATTTTGAAGCGCATTGTCCGTTTGGCGGACTCCAGGCATTGGGAAGCTATTTGCTGAACGAGTCACTTTCATGTACGATGACTACCGATCAGATTGTGATGGGCCTGTTGCTTTTTCTTGCGGTTCTTGTTTTCAGCAAGCTCTTCTGTTCATACATCTGTCCGGTCGGGACAGTAACTGAATGGCTCAGTAAGGTGGGTAAAAAGCTGAAAATAAGGATAACCCTTACCGGCTGGATGGATAAGATCTTCCGGTTGTTGAAATATGCACTCCTTTTTATTACTTTTTATTTTACACTTCAGAGCAACGAATTATTCTGCAAAAAGTATGATCCCTATTTTGCGGCAACCTCCGGTTTCAGTACCGATGTGGTTGTTTTATATGCCGTAATTGCCCTGGTTCTGCTTGTGGCTGGTTCCCTGTTTATTAGAATGTTCTGGTGTAAATACCTCTGCCCCTTGGGTGCATTGTCCAATATTTTCAAATTTGCAGGTTTTTTTGTGGTGATCATGGCTGCATACCTTGTAGCCCTCAAGCTGGGTGCAGACATAAGTTATGTATGGCCGTTGGCCATATTATGCCTGGGAGGCTTCCTCATTGAGGTAATCCGTCTGAGAAGCAGTCTCTTCCCTGTAGTGAAGATCACCCGGAACGTCACTACCTGCACCGATTGCAAACTGTGTACAAAAAAATGTCCTCAGGCTATCGATGTAGCCAATATGGAAGTGGTCAGGCATGTCGATTGTAACCTGTGCAGCGATTGTGTCCAGGTTTGCCCTGTACAAAACACCCTTCAGATCAACAGGAGGAAATGGTTACGCTGGATTTCCCCCATTGCCACGGTGGTTTTGGTGACCGTCGGTATCTTGGCAGGTAATACCTGGGAACTCCCCACCATTGACCTGAAATGGGGCGATGAGGCTGCTATGGCCAAAGCCCAGGTATATGAGCAGGAAGGGCTGAAAAACGTGAAGTGTTTTGGAAGTTCCACTGCCTTTGCCAATCAGATGAAACGGGTGGATGGCATATTGGGTGTGGCTACTTACGTAAAACACCACAAAGTCAAAATCTACTATGATCCTGAAATACTCAATACTGAAAAAATTCAGAAAGCCATCTTCACCCCTTCCAAAGCGCCCATCGTTCCGATAGCAAAGGACGTGGAGACAGTAACCGAGGTGAAAATTAAACTGGATAAGTTTTTTGACAGTTACGATTTTAATTATTTATCCCGTCTGCTTGGGCAGAAAACCACTGCTGTCGGTCTGATTTCAGAATATGACTGTCCGATCATTGTCAGGATTTTCTTTCCCGGCGATACGCTGGTTGATGAAACCAAGCTGAAAGAGATTCTGGAAACGAAATTGCTCACATATGAGGTAAATGGCAACCGGATCACTGCCGACATGAATTACAAAGTAGCTTCAAAACCGGAATATGCAAAACTCAGCAGGGGCGAATATATGACCTTATTATTCAGACCTTATGAGCAGCAGTTTAACAACCGGGAATCGTATTCCGATTCCGTACTGCTGATTTATCAGATACCTCTTGGTAAAAACGGAGGGCTTAGAGCCCGGTTCCCGTACCTCGTAAGTCATCTTTCAAACGATAACGGAATCGTGGAATTCAGGACATTACTGGATTCCACTTACAAAGAACAAGCCCAGATTGTATATGTGGACACAATGACCAATGCTGAAAAAATATATAAAGTATTGAACAGCGATTCGCTGAATTTAACTTATTCCAATGGAGAAAAGGGATCCATGCCCAACATGTTTCATTTTGATGCAGAAGGACATATTCTGGGGAGATTAAATAAGGAATAAGGCAACGGCAATCTGGCGGTGTGAGATATACAGATTAAAGTTCTGAAATAAAGCGCTGTGTATCAAGAAGTGAAGAAGTTGTCTGATTCTTCATTATTATTGGGTTTGCATGATGGAAATTGACAGGAAAAATAATTACTCATAAAACCAATGCATATGAAACAAATTTACATCGTTATCATCCTTTCTCTGCTTGCCCCTGTACTGTCTGCACAGCCTGTTTTTAACTGGAGTTCACAGGAAATAAAAGCAGGAAGGAACATGCAGAAAATGACCGTATCCAACAATGCAGCCGTAGTGGCAGGATACGGACGCAGTTTCGTGAAATCTACCGATAACGGGGCTACCTGGAATGATGTGGGCATATTGTCTACGGAATTCGATTTCAACAACATGAGTTTCAAGGGGAATAACGGCTACCTCGTAGCCAACAGGTCAAAGCTGTATGACGCTTTTCCCGATCCTTACACCAACGGAATAATCCTGTATACGGGAGATGCCGGACTGAACTGGGCGAACCTGGATTTGAGCGGTCTGGGTTCAGGCGATGACCCTGCGCTGGATCCTTCAGCCCCCAAAAGCTATGGTCTTGATTTTCAGATGGTGGGTTGCGTAAATGCCTCCACCGTGTATTGCTCCTTGCGCTGGTTGGAATTCAAACCGGATACCACCACCGGCTACAAGGAACATTCAGGGATTTTCAGATCTGCAGACGGAGGGGTAAACTGGAAAAACATCAGCGGGGACTTAAAAGGAGCCGTAATTAATTGTTTTGCCTTTTCCGATACGGTATGCTACATGGGGGGCAACAAGAAATTATACAAGGGAAGTACAAAAAGCGAAGTACTCACCGATATTTTTGCCAACCTGAACGCCGGAACCACTGCCTTCATAAATGACATCCAGGCAGTCAGTAAAGATGAAATTTATGTCATCACCTCAACCAGTGGGGCATTTAAATCCACCAACGGGGGTGACAGCTTTACCAAATTCAACATCACCGGCATATCCGGAGGCAATGATCTGCTTAAGGTGGACAACAATACCCTGTTGCTTGTTGGCAGTTCAAGTAAATCGAGGGTTTCCAGGGATGCCTGAGCCACCTGGGAAGATGCCAAACTCACCGTGGCAGTTTGGGAAATTGGCGATGTATTCAACGACTCACTCTATGTACTGGCCAAATCAGAAGTCTACAAGATCAAGGTTTCCGATCTTATATCCGGGAATTACAACTGGGTAAAACAGACCATAAGTCCTGACAACAACATCCATAAGATGCGTGCCATTGATGAATACAATGCCATTTTGATCGGTTTAGGGCAGACGTTCAAAAAGACCTCTGATCAGGGGAAAACCTGGAAAGACATTTCCCTGCCGGCCGTTCCCCTGTATGATGATGCAATGGACTTTGCCGGTTTGAGAAATGTAGGGGATACGGCATATGCCTGTATGAACCGTATAATGTTCGTTGATTATCCCACCACTTCTGCCTCCCACGATATTTACTGGTCGGGGGCGATCTTCAAAACCACCGACAACTGGGCTACCTATTCCAATCTGGATGCTGCCCTGATCGGCAAGAATGAAGGCGATGATGCGTCAAAAAATCCCCAGCTGGCAAAATGCAACGGTTTGAATACTTCTGTGATCGAATATGCCGGCAACAATATTGTGTTGCTCTGGGCACGCTGGTATGATGTTTCGGAGGCAACGAAAGTTGAACATTCAAGGGTTTTCAAATCATCCGACAGTGGTAAAAACTGGAAAGTAGTATCCGATGATTTCGGTGGAACCAACTATGTGATGGATATCAAGTTCAACGGAAGCAAGGGATATGTGGCCGGAAACAAGATTTTACTCAAGTCGGTTGACAGTGGGGAGACCTTTACCGATATTTATCCGGCTTTAAAGGCTGTGGGGGGTGATCAGTTCATCAATGCCATTACGCTGGGTCAGGGTGATGAAATATTTGTCACCAGCACAACTGCAGTGTTTCGTTCACCCGATGGAGGGGCAAGCTGGACTAAATTTGCGACAACCACGGGAGGCAACGACTTCTATAAGTTTGACGTCAATTCTTTCATCGTAATGGGATCGACTTCCAAATCGCTGTTTACCAACGACGGAGGGGCCACCTGGGTGAATTGCAGTGCCGGAGCGACCATTTATGAGGCGGGAGGTGTATGGAACGAAAATTTCTATGCCCTTGGACAAGGAAAGATATACAGGATGCCTGTGGCGGGTTTGGCTTTGAACACCGCTATTTCAGAATTGCCGTCAAAAAGTGAACTGAGCGTTTTGTATAAAGCCTCTGCTGTAGAACTGGTTTCTCCTGGGAAGGCGATAGACCGCTGTCAGGTGTATTCAGTTACCGGCAGGCTGGTGAGCGATACCAAACCCGCTGCCAACCGGTATGAATTGCCTTACCGTTCTTTCGTTCCGGGGATATATATTACCAGAACCGTTTCGGGAGGGAAGGTTTATACCAACAAAGTTGCCATTCCATCTATACACTGATACAAATAACACGGCCGGAGCGCAGAGATTAGTTCTGGTCACTGCAGATCTTTGCGCTCTGGCGGTGGTGAGGGAAATAATGTCAATATGAGCAGGAGGCTTTTATTTCTGGTTTTAATACTCCTTGGGACAGGATATACGGAAAAGGTTTTTGCACAGGAGCGGTTTACGCTCACCGGTCAGATTACTGATGCAGAAACCCGGGAGGCGGTTCTGTATGCCAATGTGGTGGTCCAGCCCCTGATGCTGGGCACATCCACGAATGATAAAGGGGAGTTCACCCTGAAATCGGTTCCGGCCGGAACTTATCAGCTGGTAGTGACTTACATCGGTTATGAGGAGTACGCCAAAGAAATAAAAGTCGACCGGGATCTGGTGCTATCCATCCGTTTGCAGCAGCAGTCCCTGGGTTTGGACGAGGTGGTGGTCACTGCGGAGAATTCAAAAACCGGAACCACTTCTTCAAAAATCAGGAGTGAAGCCATCAGCCATGTGCAGGCATCGAGCCTGAAAGACGTGCTCCAGCTGATTCCCGGGAATCTCGCCGAAAATCCCGACCTGGCAAATCCATCCAGGATGAGTATACGGGAGGTGAGTTCGGATGCCAACAGTGCTCTGGGCACGGCCATCATTGTGGACGGGATTCCCGTTTCGAATGACGGGAATATGCAGCAAAGCATGAAAACGTCAGGAGGAATTTCTTCCGTGGCCGGAACAGGGGTTGACATACGGGGAATATCGGTCGACAATATCGAATCGATCAAGTTGAAGTGGGTATTCCATCGGCCGAGCACGGAAACCTCACTTCCGGGGCGGTACATATTAAGACCAAGGCAGGCGGATCACCCTATATAGCCAAATTCAAGGCCGACCCGCACACCAAGCAGGGGTATTTGAGCAAAGGCTACCTGTTGAACAGAAACATGGGGGTCATTAACCTGGATATGGATTATACCCGTTCTTTCGGACAGATCATTAAGCATACCAGTCTGTTCAACCGGCTTAACGGAACGGTTAAATATTCCCGAA
>CAYWTT010000172.1:0-7637 GCA_964461245.1 uncultured Prolixibacteraceae bacterium
TTTATTTATCGTAGTGATACCTGCAACAATAAATCAAAAGTTCTTGATCAATGACCTGAAAAACCAGTCGATGCTCCCGGTCTATGCGTCTGGACCAAAAACCTGCCAGGTCATATTTTAGAGGTTCGGATTTCCCTAAGCCTTCATGTGGGTGACTTTGAATATCTTTTATCAGCTCATTGATCTTTCTGAGCATTTGTTTATCCTCAGTTTGCCATGATGTGTATTCTTCCCAGGAATTCCTGGAAAATGTAATTCTCATCATTCTTCAATAAGTTTGTCTCGGACTACCTTCCCTTCTTTCATTTGGTTAATCGATTCATAAAGCCTGTCCGCATTTGCTTTTGAACTCAGTAAGTGGAGTGTTTCCATGATGGAGTTGTATTCATCCAGAGACATCATAACGGCTCCTTTTCCTGCGCCTCTTTTGATGATCAGTGTTTCGTTGTTCTTTTCAACTTTGTCCAGGAATTTTTTCAGTCCTGTTCTGAACTCCGTGAAATTAGCTACCATCATTTTCATTCCTCTTTAAGTTATCATTTCGGTACAAAAAAAAGTACTTAAATAATAACTTCCCAATGTATTCCTGGTTATTTTTTCTTTTTACCCATTTTATGCTTTCTCCAGAAATATAGAATCAATGCAACCATCATCCAGAATGGCCAGATCTTTATTATAAAAAGCAAGAAATCAACCAATCCGAACCAACCTTTCGATACGGATTGCTTTAATTTTTCGGAAAATTTGTCCCGTTTTGCCGGATTATATTTAAAATCCTTTTGTTTTGATATGGTCAAATCCAGCGTGCTGTATTCAACCAAGTCACTTAAATATTTTAATCGGCCTGTAGTACTTTCAATTTCTTCTTCGAGTCCCCGTATTTTTTCTTCAATCTCCAGTATTTCTTTGACACTATTGGCTTTTTTCAATATGTCGTTATAGCGAATCAGATAATTCCGTTTGTTTTCAAGTCTTGTTTCCAAATCAATAAATTGGTCTGTCACATCACGCGCATCAATCTCTTTGTAAAGGATCTCTCCATCCCCTTTTTCAATTTCGGATATGAACTTTTCGAAACTGGCAACTGGAATCCTTATTTTAAGGTTTAAGGATGTTTCCCAGTCTGTATTGTTCAGACGCTCATTTGCATAATATCCTCCATGATTTTTTAACAAAGTGTCAATTCGCAATTTGGTCTTCTCAAGTTCCGAAACGCGAAGACCCAACCGACCATCTTTGATAATTTTTTTCTTATTTACCTCTTTTTTCTCGGTTAAATCCATGGACGGAGGCGGTGCATCGGGAGATTGGCGTGTTTCAGGTATCGTTACTGTCTCCATGTCAGCCAGTGTATAAGAAGCTTTATCCGTCTGTTTCTGATGACAGGCAGCAATCAGAATGGTCATAATGAATATGGACAGAATCTTTTTCATCTTATTGTAATTTAATTGTTTGCAGGGTATTTCCTTTATTGGTCACCTGCCGGAAAGGTGTTGAAATGTTTAAAAATACAAATAAACTATACATAAATGCAATCTGGCGAGTGTATTTTCCCAGAGGGTGTTCCGCCCGGATGTACATCCGTTCAGACGGTAAGTCTCCCGTTTTGCTCCGGAAAAGGTGTCCGCTTTGAAACGGAATGGCTGTTGCGTCATTGATGGTCAATTGCCCCGCCAGAACAATCTGTCGGGCTGGCTTACGAGCGTCATTTTTCATTGGACACCGCTGCGCTCCGTGCTCTTCGCTTGAATTTTTTTTTCTGAGAAAACTGAACCGTTTGGTTGGTCGTTTGGATTAAATTTTTATATTTGTAGTACAAATGGGATTTGTACTAATTTGTCTCTTATGGAAAACGAATTGACAACAACTACTCTGGTTGACCGGGTTGAGGAAAAAATCATCGAATACATAAAAGAAAACCATCTGATCCCGGGAGATGCCCTGCCCAATGAAATGTTCTTTTCCGAATTACTGGGCATCAGCCGCAATGTGGTCCGTGAAGCCATGAGTCGCCTCAGAATGCTCGGATTGATTCGATCCCGCACCAAAAGAGGAATCATCATCACCGAACCGCCCCTGATGATCGGCTTCCAGAGAGTACTGGACCCTCAGTTCCTGAGCATCGGAACCATGAAGGAAATGATGGGCGTAAGAATCAGCCTGGAGATCGGAGTGGCTGAACTGTTTTTTGAAAACCTGAAGAAAACGGATGTCCTAGAATTGGAATACATCGTTTCACAGGAAAAAGCCGTGGAAATCAACAATCCTTCCCTGCAGGATGAGATTATGTTTCACACCAAGATCTACAAAATTGCAGGGAATAACTTCATCCTTCAGTTTAATAAAATCATCTACCCGGTCATTGTTTTTGCCAAACAGAATTACGACAATTTCTTTCAGCCCGTAAACCAGAAGTTGCTGGATAACGGGGAAATCGTATCTCACCTGGATCTGCTGAATTTTATAAAAAAGAACAATAAAAACGGGTATCAGAATGCCATGAGAGGACATATGAGACCCTATATGGAATTTATAAAGTCTGATTTAAAATAAAAACATGAAATGAGCATGTATAGCAATACACCAACTGATATGATTATTTGCCACATGCGAATTCCATCTGTTTCATAGAATTTGATAAATGAACTAAATAAAATAAACAGATGAAAGTTAAAAAGATTGAAGGGCTTATTGCGGCCCCCTACACTCCGATGAAGGAAGACGGATCCGTCAATCCGGAAGCCATTCCCTTGTATGCCCGGAAAATGCTGGAAGATAAATTGCAGGGCGTATTTATTTGTGGATCCACCGGCGAAGGCATGTCGATGACCAATGAAGAACGCATGCGCGTGGTGGAAGAATGGGTCCGGTATCAGCGGGATGATTTCCGGATCTTTGTCCATGTGGGTTCCACTTCCGCCAAGCAATCGCATGAACTGGCAAAACATGCCCGGGAAGCAGGGGCTTATGCCATTGCCTCCATCGGCCCCATGTTTTTAAAACCGGTGTCTTTGAACGAGCTGGTGGAATTCTGTGCGGAGATTGCTTCAGGAGCGCCCGACCTCCCGTTTTACTATTATCATTTTCCGGCCCTTTCGGGCGTGAACTTTGCCATGAATGAATTTCTCCGTCTGGCAGAAGACAAAATCCCCAATCTGGCGGGCATCAAATTCACGCACAACAATTTCATGGATATGATGCAATGTCTGGAAATGGATGGCGGGAAATGGGATATTTTAAACGGATACGATGAGGTCCTGATCGCCGGACTGGCATCAGGTGCCAAAGGAGCGGTCGGCAGTACCTATAATTATATGGCCGGAGTCTATTCCCAACTGATGGATGCCTTTCAAAAGGGAGATCTGGAAGCGGCCCGTAAAAAGCAGGCCATATCCATCCGGGTTATTGAAATACTCTGTAAATACGGTGGTCCGATTGCGGCGGGCAAAGCGCTGATGAAAGCAGCCGGCGTGGATTGCGGTCCTTGCCGCTTACCGGTTAAGAATGTGACCGGAGATTCCTATACCCGCTTTATTAAGGAAATCGCACAAACCGGAATCTTAAGTCCGGTAAAACAAGGCAGGGTGTGATTCACCAAAAAATGACAAAGGTCCCGTCATTGGTGGTGGGGGACCTTTGAAAAATAATTCAACTAAATGAACTAATTTTTAATGTTGACAAATTTATGGAAAATTTCAACGCAAAGCGAAAGTGGATGAGCAGAAAGCCGGGTGAACAGCGTGGTTTTCTCATTGTTTTGTTGTGTCTTGTGCAACTGTTTTGCATAATGAATGTTTATGGTCAGGGGAAAACGGCCGTCACAGGAACAGTAAAGGATTCCGACGGTCAACCTTTGCCTGGCGTAAATATTCTCATCAAAGGAACCAGTCAGGGAACCATTACCGACACGGAAGGGAACTACCGGATTGAGGCCTCGGAAAATGCCTCCCTGGTATTTTCGTTTATCGGATTCAACACCCGGGAGATTCCGGTGAAAAACCAGTCGAAAATCGATGTGGTTCTTTCCGTGGAGGACCAGTCGTTATCGGATGTGATTGTGGTGGGGTATGGAACGCAAAGTAAAAGGACAGTGACCTCAGCGATCAGTAAGGTGAACGGGGATATCATGGAAAACTACACCCTTTCCACTGCAGGAGAAGGTTTGAAAGGGAAAGTGGCCGGTGTCCGTGTGTATACGACCAACAACACTCCCGGAGGAGAAGTGACCTTCAGGGTGCGCGACGGATCATCGTTGGGGATGGATAATAATCCGCTGGTATTGATTGACGGTATCGAACGATCCGTTGCGGGAATCAATCCGAATGATATTGCATCGGTTGAGGTTCTTAAAGATGCTGCATCTTCGGCCATTTATGGTTCGCGGGCTTCCAATGGTGTTATCCTGATCACTACGAAAAGAGGAGCGGAAAACACGCCACCCACGATTACCTTCAACAGCACCTGGTCAGTTGAAAGTGCCATCGGCTTTATGGAATACCTTACGGCAGAGGAGGCCATTACCCTGGAGCGCAACCGGCAGCAGTTTGGTCCGAGTGCCAACAAACTCCTTAATACCGACGGATATGCTTACAGTATCGGAAATACTGCAAGTTCTCACTTCTCGACCCGTTATCTGGCAGATGGAGAGACGATCCCCGCAGGGTACAAATCAATGGCTGATCCGCTGAATTCGTCAAAAACCATCATTTACCAGGATAATGACTGGGTGAAAAAATGTTTTCCGAATGCTTTGTGGCAAAACTACGACCTGAATGTGAACGGGGGAACCCAGAATATCAGCTATGCAGCCAGTGTGAGTTACAATGATGACAGTGGAGTAGGCCTTGGAACTTCCTATAACCGGTTCACTGCCAGGGCAAATGCCGACGTGAGACTTTCCCGGAAGTTGAAATTCTCTGCCAACATGGATTATGGTCAGACATACAGTGATGAATTCTCCAACCAGTATCAGATCATCACCCGGGGTATGATGACCTCCAGAACGCAAAAATTCAATTATGATAATGGACCATACACCGGCACTCCCACCAAGGGGATGAACTCCTCCTCGATCAATCCTTTGTTCTATGCCTATTACGCCACCAATGGCAGGAAGTACGACCGTTCCGGATTAAACGGTATCATCCAGTATGACATACTGAAGGGATTGAAAGCCAACGTTTCTGCATCGCTGTATACGGATCACGCCCGTGAGGAATCTTTCCGCAAAGCCGATCCGTTCTACACACAGGCACGCAATGCCACCGCCAGCGACATTGAAACGCAGCGGAAAAAGTTCGAGGCCTATGTCAATTATGATAAGGTGATCAACAACCATTCCGCTGGATTGATGGCGGGTTATTCCTATCAACAATACAATTACTTCTATTTCTTTGGTTCCGTTTCAGGGGCAGCCTCTGATAAAAAAGAGACGCTGAATTCCGGATCTACATACTTAAATGTCACTTCAAGCAAGAACAACGATGTGATGATAGGTTATTTCGGCCGTTTCAATTACGATTACAAAAAGAAATATATGATGACCTTCACCTTCCGTGAGGATGCCACCTCCAGATTCCTGCAAGGAAGCAGGTGGGGTTTCTTCCCCGGGACTTCAGCAGGTTGGGTTGTGAGTGATGAGGAGTTTATGAAGGAGATCCGTTTTATCAATAACCTGAAGCTCAGGGCCAGCTATGGAAAAACCGGTAACAATGCGGTGGGATACACGGATGCACTCGGTACCTATGGTATCACCACCAACTATAACGGGGGGACCTCCATTGCCACATCCACCATGCCCAATGGTTCACTGACCTGGGAATCGACCAAACAGTTGGATCTTGGGCTTGACCTCGGGCTTTTCAAAAAAAGGATCCAGCTTTCATATGACTATTTCAACAAGTATACTGAGGATATGCTTACTGCTCTGACTCTGCCCAATACCACAGGGTACAACAGCGTTACCACAAACTATGGAAAGATTCGTTTTTACGGGTGGGATCTGGAACTGAACACTACTAACATTGATGCCAGGAATTTCAAATGGACCAGCAAGTTCACTTGGAACAATGTTAAGAATGAAGTGGTGAAGCTTCCGAATAACGGGCGTGAAAAAAATCGTATAGGGGGATTCACCACGACAATGGCAGACGGGACTTATGTTGAATGGGGTGGTACAGCGGAGGGAGAACCGCTCGGGCGCATTTACGGGCAGGTTACCGACCACATCATTTCAACTCAGGAAGAGGCAGCATTGTGGGGGCCTTTGTCGAAGGGGTATACATACCAGGACAACGGCGTCACCAACGGGGGCTGGGATTGGACTACCAAAACCAAAAAAGGTAACTATACCAAATCATTGGGCGACTGTGTCTTCAAGGATCTGGACGGGAATAAAATCATTGACGGGAAAGATTATTATCTGCTGGGCTATGATCGCCCCACGGATTACGGCGGGATGGGAAACACCTTTACTTACCGGAATTTCACTCTGGATATATATGTGGACTGGACCCTGGGACACTCTATCAGGAATACATGGTTGCAGAGAAATATCCGTAACTTCTTTGACAGCAACACCACGATCCCGGCGGCAGTGAAAAAAGCTTACGATCCGGAAGGGAACGGTTACGGCATCAAGGATGTATCTAAAGCAAAATATGCCCGCTTCGGAGGGAACGACGCGGATGAGCTGAATAACAACTACCGTGACCCTTCGGACAAATTCGTGGAGAGTGGCGACTTCCTTTGCATCCGTGATATTTCTTTGCAGTATGATGTTCCGGGTAAGTTATTGGAAAAGTACGGCTTTGCAGCTTTTTCCCTGATACTTTCAGGGCATAACCTGGGTTATTTCACCAAGGTTACAGGACTTAGCCCGGAAGTGGGTGGTAATGTGTATGATTCAAATTATAACACTTATCCCACCATCAGAAGATTCTCTTTCGGTCTAAGGCTTACTTTCTGATTTGTCGGTTTGATTCTAATATGAGTAAAAAAGGAGAGATTATGAAAATCAAGTTATATTTTGCAACAGCAATTGCCATTTCATTCATGCTTTGTTCAGCATGTCACGACGATTTGGATATCCTTCAGCCGAGTACCTTCACCTCTAACTCCATGTGGCAGGAAGAGGGTGATTTTACGAGTATTGTTAACGGGATGTACAGCTGTTTCCGGAGTGGAACCAGTGAAAATCTCGATATATGGGGTGATTTGAGAAGCGGCTGTTACGGGGATGCGATTCTGAACAGCTTTGCCAATTCAGTCCGCACCAATATGCTGGTGGAAGACTGCGAAGGCTCCAACTGGCAGTCTCTTTATACGACCATCAACTATGCCAACCTGATTATCAAACATATCAATGACATAAGCTGGACAAAAGAGAGCGTGAAAAAGGAAGTGGCTGCCAATGCATACTTTATGAGGGCATGGTGTTATTTCCAAATTGTCCGGCTTTGGGGAGATGCACCGCTTCTGACAGCAGGGTTTGAATCGACCGATTACAAACTGATGTATCCGTCGCGTGGCCCGGCTTCAGACATTTATGCACAGGTGGAAGCGGACATTACGGAAGCTGGTAAACTTCTCACTTCAGGAAATTCTCTCTATCAGGCGTCTCCGGCTGCAATCAATAT
>CAYWTT010000173.1:0-7591 GCA_964461245.1 uncultured Prolixibacteraceae bacterium
TGTTAAAATGATGACTTTAACTCCGGCACGGATTATGAAACTTGATAAACACAAAGGCTCAATTCAAAAAGGGAAAGATGCAGACATCGTGATTTTTGACGATAAAATTAATGTAAAATACACCATAATAGAAGGAAATGTCATCTATAGAAACTAAAGCAAGGGTAAAGGTATTTATGAAAGAAATGCTGAAGGTGAAGGTTTTTTCCACCAGGAATGAAATGGGCGGGGAGGCTGCATGTAATGTATCCGAGGTCATCCATATGCTGTTAAAGGGAAAGGATGAAATCAATATGATTTTTGCAGCTGCCCCATCACAGAGCGATTTATTAAAAGCGTTAGTTGCTGACCATTCGATTCCCTGGGAACGGATTAACGCGTTCCACATGGATGAGTATATTGGATTGGAACAGGATGCCCCTCAGGGTTTTGGAAATTTCTTACGAATGGGAATATTCGAAAAGGTTTCGTTTAAAAACGTATTTTATCTAAACGGTCAGGCACATAATCCCATTGAGGAATGTATGCGATACTCTGCTCTGCTGGAGCGTTTCCCGGTAGATATTGTATGCATGGGGATTGGTGAGAATGGACATGTGGCGTTTAACGACCCTCCGGTTGCAGACTTCAATGATCCTGTCTCAGTGAAAATTGTCAAACTTGATCAGGCTTGCCGTCAGCAGCAGGTTAATGAAAAACTCTTTGATTCCTTGCATTTGGTTCCCACACATGCCATCACCTTGACCATTCCATCGCTGATGAAGGCAAAATATGTTTTTTGCATCGTTCCCGCCTTAAACAAGGCACAGGCAGTTTATCGCACCCTGAATGAAAGGATCAGTGAAGATTGTCCGGCCACTATTCTGAGAACAAAAGAAATGGCTATTCTTTATCTTGATAATGAAAGTGCGTCATTGCTATCCACACACATGAGTGAGTCATGCAATACCCGTGGTACGTGTTAAACGGATATTGCGACCAATCCGATGGGGATTATTCAAATTTTAGAGAAAAAGTACAATTAATAGAAATAAACCTATGAACGTCAGAGAATTCATACTAAGTGCTGTATTTGTAGCATTAGGCTCAATTGTGTTTGGGCAAAATCAAATCAGAATCGGTATCATAGGGCTTGATACCTCACACTCCATAGCCTTCACGAAACTTTTAAACGGAGATGATAAAAAAGAAGAATATAAGGATTTTACCATCGTAGCAGCCTACCCCTATGGATCAAAAACCATTAAGTCAAGCTATGATAGAATTCCCGGATACACCAAGCAGGTTGAAGAACTTGGTGTGGAAATCGTTGGATCCATTGCTGAATTGTTAACCCGGGTGGATTGTATTTTACTTGAAACGAATGACGGAAATCTTCACCTGGAGCAGGCAGAAGAAGTGTTTAAATCTTGAAAAACCACTTTTATTGATAAACCTATTGGAGCTTCATTGGCTCAGGCCATCGCTGTTTTTGAGCTATCGAAAAAATACAACGTTCCGGTTTTTTCTTCCTCTGCTTTACGGTTTGTAAAGCAAACCCAAAAACTTCGGAAAGGAGAATATGGCAGAGTGTTGGGGGCCGATTGCTATTCCCCTGCCCATAATGAACCGTCACATCCTGATTTTAGTTGGTATGGGATTCATGGAGTAGAAGCACTGTTTACGGTAATGGGGACAGGGTGTGTCTCAGTCAGCCGCACGACAGCGGATAGTTCTGATGTGGTTGTCGGTAAATGGGCAGATGGACGCATTGGCTCATTCAGAGGAATAAGACACGGAAAAGCCGGATATGGAGGGACAGCGTTTACTGCCAGTGGCATTGTTTCGTCTGGTGTTTATGAAGGATATGAACCCCTCTTGAATGAAATACTTGCATTCTTTAAAACAAGGATCGTACCGGTTTCAGAAAAAGAAACTTTAGAAATTTTCACTTTCATGGAGGCATCCAACGAAAGCAAGAGAAAAAACGGGAAAACAATTCTGATGGAGAAAACCTATCAAAAAGGAATAAAGGATGCCGGGAAATTATTACGGGAATTGAGGTAAGGAATATAAGGTGAACCTTTCTGATTTTCTCGTTTGGGGAATTATGTGACGCTCTTGTGATAAGGTCACAGAATGAGGGTTATTAGTTTGGATAATGCAACAAATCGTGGGTAATAATCAAAAAATTTTATCTTAGATTGAGGGATATTCCCTTCGTTTTCCCTTGTGCTGGTGGTCAATAGGTCATGGGGTCGATCCTGTATATTAACAGAAAATGAGGGAGTTACAATGATAGGTTGTAGCTCTTTTTTATTACCGTGGTTTTGCCCTAAAGGAAGATGAAACGGTTGAAAGTCAGGTAATAACCTCTTCAAAGTCGGAATACGCTGAATGGAGACAATCAGGACTCAAGATATAGGTGTAAAAAGACTCTGCTGACGGTTCAGAAAGCGTCTTATCCGGTTCGGTTTTCCGATAGGAAGGGTCCATTTAAGAAGGAGAAGGGAAAGATTGTCTATCATCTGTTAAACGGCGTGGGAAGCAGGGAAACCTATCGCAAGTCTCAGCCAATCCCCGCTGTTTGACAAGGATTGATGGGCTGATTATGGGGCAATTCTTGAAAATATTCCTTAAATTTGGGTTAAACTTAAGTTGCTGGTTGCTTTTGCCATGAGTTTAGCACTTGCTGATAACAAGGAGTTTATCAGGAAATTAACCGAAATTGTCGATAAAAACCTGAGTAATGAAAAGTTCGGTGTGAAAGAACTGGTAAAAGAAACAGGTTTGAGCTCATTTACAGTCCGCCATAGGCTCAAAGAGATCACCTGGAAAAACATTAACCAGTTTATCAATGAAATTCGTTTGCAGCGGGCTTTGGAAATGCTCCGGCAAGGGAACTTAACAGCCTCAGAAGTCGCTTATCAGGTCGGATTTAACAGCCCTACCTATTTTTCAAAATCTTTCCATGATCATTTTGGCTATCCCCCAGGGGATGTAAAGAGAAAAGCAGCTACTGAACCGGAAAAATCGGAGTCCCTTTCCGTCTCGCCATCCGCATCGTCGTTAACTAAAAATCAGACCGGTAAAGAAGGTAAAAACCAGGGGAAGGAATCGCAAATGTCTAAAACCATTCGGATAGTGGCGGTAATTTTCATGATCATTATGATTCCCTGGTTGGGGTATATACTATTTTATGAAAATTCAACAACCAGATTATTTGGATATGTTCAAAATGGGGAAAAATCAATTGCTGTGCTGCCCTTTGTTTACCTTGGTGAAAACAAGGACAACATGGATCTCGCCGAAGGTGTCATGGAGGATATTCTGACCAACCTGAGCCATGTCAGGGAGTTCAAAGTCATCTCACGCACATCGGTTGAACAATTTCGCGAGAATATGGTGAGCATGAAGGAAATAGCAAAAAGGCTGGGTGTAAATTATGTCCTTGAAGGAAGCGTGCAGCGATACGGGGATAAAGTAAGGGTAAGGGTACAATTTATTGATGCCAGAAACGATCAACATTTGTTTTCCGAGTTTTATGACAGAAGTCTTTCAGATATTTTTGTCATTCAGAGTGATATCGCCATGCGGGTTGCCGGTGAACTTCAGGCTACTTTATCACCGAAAGAAATTGAACAGATCAAAAAAGTGCAGACACAGGTTCCTGAAGCATATAACCATTATTTGAAAGGTCGCTATTTCTGGAGGCTCAGAACAGAAGAGGGACTTAAAAAAAGCCAGGAGTATTTTAAGAGGGCATTGGAGGCAGATCCAAACTATGCCCTGGCTTATGCCGGGTTGGCAGATGTGTATTTTATTCAGGCATACAGGGGATGGGAACCGAGAATTGAAAGCTATGCCAAGGCTAAACAAGCTGCCATGCATGCGCTGGATTTAGATAAAAACCTGGCAGAAGCACATGCGACGCTTGGAGGAATATTGACCTGGAGCGAATGGAACTGGGAAAAAGCTCGCCAAGAATTGATTATTGCAACGGAATTGAATCCAAATTATGCTTCCGCGCATCAGTTTTATTCGGAATTGTTGAATGTCCTGGGAGAATTCGAAAAGGCCCGGGACCATATTAACCTGGCGCTGAAACTTGATCCTTTCTCCTATGTAAATAATGTGATGAGCGGATTATATCATTATTATGCCGGCGAATTTGATGAATGCCTTGCTACCTGTAAAATGGCACAGGATATTGGTCTGGATTATGAAGACTGGCCGTGGATGAAATTCAACATATATTTTGTGCAGGGCAAAGATTCACTGGCGGTTGAATCCCTCATGAAAGTAAAAACTTCGGATATATTACAGATAAAGAAAGTGTTCTGGAATTCAGGGTTGAAAGGCATATTGAATTGGTTGATTGAGTCAGAGACCAGGAAGGAATATCCATATTTGATAAGAATTGCCAAATGGAATGCATTATTGGGGAATAACCAGGAAGCTTTAAACTGGCTTGAAAAAACAGTTAAGATGCGCTTGTCCCCTGAAACATTGAAAACATATTTCCCCGATGAAATTTCTTTCATTAATATTGATCCTGAATTTGTTCCCCTCCGGACAGAACCCCGGTTTCAAAAGTTGCTAAAAAGGATGGGATTGGAGCATTACCCTCCCCGGCCTGTCGTGTCAACCCAATCATCAAAATAGAGGTCTGATGCTATAATTTAAGCAGGCCATTAAAGAGGCATTCGATGCTGCCATTGCAGCCGGTCAGGGATCGGAACCACACCTGATAGCCTTGGACGCATCAAAACTGGCCAATTTACTTAAACCAAAAGCTAAATTTGTATCAGTGATAGACTTAAAAAATCAGTAAATTTGAATTCATAAACCGGGGGCCGGGTCATATGCTATTCTTGATAAAATCCAATCAGGATGATGATTTTCCGGTTCTGTAATACTGGATTTCCTTGGCTAATCATTTGGACCCAGCAGATAAAGAGAAATTTTATAATTCAACGATGAAAAACCGCTTACAGGGTATCGTGCCTCCACTTGTCACTCCCTTGCTTGACAATGACACATTGGATACAGCAGGCCTCGAACGTTTAATAGAACATGAAATTGACGGTGGCGTCCAGGGGATCTTTATTTTGGGGACAACCGGCGAATTTGCAGGCTTAAGTTACCGATTGCGGAATGAACTGATAGAGCGGGCCAGCAGGTTGATCAACCGTCGTGTCCCGTTGTTGGTCGGAATAACCGATTCTGCCTTTACCGAAAGTCTGAATCTGGCAAAAGTGGCAGCTGGTTTCGGAGCCGATGCCGTGGTGCTGGCTCCTCCCTATTATTTTGCCTCGGCACAGCCTGAACTTCTGGAATACTTGCAGCGGATCATGCTGCAAATGCCCTTGCCCCTGTTTATATACAACATGCCGGTGCATACCAAGGTGGTATTCAGTCCGGAAACAGTCAGGGCAGCTGCGTCAATTCCCGGAATAATCGGGATGAAGGACAGTTCAGCCAACCTGGCTTATTTCAATCAGGTTTGTCATTTGTTAAAAGAGTCTCGTCCCGATTTCACGTTTATGGTCGGTCCGGAGGAACTTCTATCCGAATTTGTACTCATGGGTGGTCATGGCGGCGTGACAGGCGGGGCGAACATGTTTCCTAAACTGTATGTCGAACTCTATAAGGCTTCTGTAAACCGCGATTTCGAAAAAATCGCCACGCTTCAGCATAAGGTAATGCAGATCAGTACGACCATATATAATGTAGGCCATTACGGGTCGAGTTACCTGAAAGGATTGAAATGCGCCTTATCGGTAATGGGCATCTGCGATGATTTCCTGGCTGAACCTTTTCACCGTTTCAAGGAGCCGGAACGGGAGAAAATAAAGCAGATGCTGGAAGAGTTAAATTACAGGGAACTGATCTGAGAAAATGGCCGCTGCAGCATTTACAACCGGCGAAAATAAAAATCTTTAATGAAGGATAAAGTGAAAGAAAACAGAATATACCCGTGGATGGTAGTGGGCATGCTATGGTTTGTCGCTTTGCTGAATTATCTCGACAGGCAAATGCTTTCGACCATGAAGCCATCCATGATGGCTGACATTGTTGAATTGACCAGGGCAGAAAATTTTGGCAGGCTGATGGCCATATTCCTTTGGATTTATGCCTTTATGAGCCCTGTTTCCGGGATCATAGCCGACCGGCTGAACCGGAAATGGCTGATTGTCGGGAGCCTGTTTGTATGGTCGGGGGTTACCCTTGCCATGGGCTACGCCAACACCTTTAACCAGCTGTACCTGCTTCGGGCGGTGATGGGTATCAGCGAAGCTTTTTACATACCTGCGGGATTATCCCTCATTGTGGATTATCATCAGGGGAAAACCCGTTCCATTGCGGTGGGTATTCATACTACCGGCATTTATCTTGGACAGGCTTTCGGTGGGTTCGGCGCTACCATAGCCAGCCATTTTTCCTGGCAATGGACCTTCCATTTCTTCGGGGTGATCGGCGTTCTCTACAGCCTTGTTTTGATCCTGTTTCTCAGGGAGAGAAAAACCTATGTAATCGTTCAGAACCAGAACCGGGCTATTGGCAGGGAATTTTTACAAGCCTTCAGAGGACTGGGCGTATTGTTCGGGAATATGGCTTTCTGGGTTCTGATTTTTTATTTTTCGGCGCCCAGCTTCCCGGGATGGGCAGTGAAAAACTGGCTGCCCACCCTTTTTTCCGATAGCTTGCAGCTGGATATGTCAAAAGCCGGACCTCTGGCAACCATCATAACGGCCATGTCTTCCTTTGTCGGGGTTTTGGTTGGTGGCCTTATTTCCGACAAATGGGTGCAGCACAACCTGAAAGGGCGCATCTATACCGGAGTTCTTGGATTGTTGTTCACCATCCCGGCTTTAATCCTGCTGGGATATGGCTCCGGTTCTCTTTTCATCCTTCTGGGAGCTTTTTTCTTCGGATTGGGTTTTGGCATGTTTGATGTAAATAACATGCCCATTCTCTGCCAGTTCGTCTCACCCCGTTACCGAGCAACCGGATACGGACTGATGAATCTGGCCGGCATCTCCGCCGGGGCGGTCATAACCGGTTTTTTGGGTAAATCGGCCGACTCTGGAAATATGCGGCACGACTTTGCCATGCTCTCGATCATTGTGATGGTCGCTGTTGTTCTCCAATTGACTCTACTGAGGCCCGCAACGGCCAATAAAACAGAGGATTAATCCTCTGGTAGCCGGGGCTGGTACATTAGATCTGTCCGGTTCAGTCTCATTTTTCTGTGATTTGAATCCTGGCGCAGATAATTCCGGGAGGTTTACCTAAAATCTGTCATGTAACTGTAATTGAATTCCCTTTAGGGATACTAATGTTTTCTGTGTAAGTATCCTTTAAGGGAACCATCCTTTAAGAGAGAACCATGCGGAATGATCTCCGTTGGTAGAGGAGGCCGATGGATGGTTCCGTCCGCGGTCGGATTGCGGTGATTCAATGAATTAATGAAACAAATATTGCCAACATATGAAAAAGATTTTGTCAGCATGCACATTACTCCTTTTAACTGTCGGGAGTATGGCACAAGAAGGGACCGACCTTAAACTCAATCCTGAGAAGAACAGGGTTTACCGGTTCAGTTCTT
>CAYWTT010000174.1:0-3057 GCA_964461245.1 uncultured Prolixibacteraceae bacterium
AGGAATTTGTCCGGCTGTTTGAGCGGCAAAGGTTACCTTATCCTACTTTGCAGATGGATCATAATAGATGAATTCTGAAGGCAACGGGGTGTTCTTGGTTACCTTTCGGTTTTATGCGATGGAATGATCCGACTCGTGCCTGGGTTGGTCATATCCGTCGGCTTTAGCGTTCCACATGGTCAGCAGGGTTATGATACCAAGCACGGCTACCCCGATCATGGCCACATAGGCCAGGTCCCATCCGTAATGCTGAGCGATATACCCGAATCCGACACCGGAAATGATGGTACTGGCATATCCGAATATTCCGAGAATCCCGTTGGCTGATGCGGCGGCCTTGTTGGTGGCCTGGTTGGCTGCAGCAATGCCCAGCAGGGCCTGTGGCCCGTACAAAAAGAATCCTATAAGGGTGAACGGGATAAAAAACACCCATTTGGGGGTTTCAGCGGGAATGATCCAAAAAGCGGCTATAGCAAGAATGGTTCCCCCCAGGCAAAACACGCAGGTCCGGTGAGCCCTGCTCCCGAAAATATGGTCGGTGGCCCATCCGGCAACCAGCATGCCGATATTTCCGCCTGCCAATTCAAATACGGCCACCATAACTCCTGCCACCACCAGGGATATCCCTTTGGATTCGGAAAGAAGAGTGGGGCCCCAGTCCAGTGCGGCAAAGCGTACAATGTATATAAAGAAATTGGTAAGGGCCAGGGTCCAGATCAGACGGTTGCCAAACACCTTCTCCCGGAGCAGTTTTTTATATGCGGCCTTTTCTTCTTCAGACCGTTTTTTTTCAATCTTTTTTTCTCCGATAATTTCTGGAAGTCCGACCGCCGAGGGATTGTCTCGCAGACTCAGCCACAGTCCGGCAGCTCCGGAGAGGGATATAAAGGCCGGTACAATGAAACACCACCTCCATGCATAGAAATGAGAGGCAAACGTCATCACCCGTGCAGATGCCGCAGGATCGTTAAGGTCAGCATTCAGGTTGCCGGCTATTTGGGACACCACTTCAGCGTTGTCACTCAGGTCGGAGCCGAAATGCGACATGATATAGCCGCAAAGCATGACCACCAGGCCGGCCCCGATAGAGTGTGACATGTTCCAGACCGACATTTTGGTCGCCAGTTCGGCTGGATGGATCCAGTGTGCCAGGAGCTTGTGGCAGGGTGGAACGCCCATCCCCTGGAAATAGCCGTTGATCAGCCACATGATCCCCATGATAAATACCAGGACGGTCGAAAAGGTAAAAGCATACCCATAACCGGCCCCTTTAGCAATGATCCAATTAGCCACGCTGTCGCTATATCCGAACAGCATGTTTATAAGTGCACAGACCAGCAGCCCGATTGCCATCACCTTGCGCGCACTGTGTCGGTCGGTCACAAACCCGTTTATAAACCTCGAAAGCCCGTAAATAACCCCATTCAAGGTAAGAAACAAACCCAACTGTACTTTGGATAAGCCGAATTCGGCATTCAGTCCGGGCATGGCCAGACTAAAATTTTTCCGGACGAAATAATAAAGCGCATAACCTGCCATCGTTACTGCGATGGTACGGATTTGCCAATACTGAAAACTTTTCAGGGTTTGATGCCTCATTTTATTTCAATATAAGACAATCAGATCAGTTTATCTCCCATATGCCACCTTTTCCAAACAGCCTGCCAATCAATTCATCTATCAGGCCGCAGCGAAAAATGACATCAATGTGGGTAAAACGGCTTCTCATATAAGGCATGTAGGAGAATGTGGTTCGCATCCGTTCACGCGATACGCCGATCATCTCTGGCTCATAGGGTGCTCCTGCCAGCTTCAGGTTTTCACGGATCTCCATAAAGGGAAGGATCTGTTCCCGCACTTTTTCCCTGAGCGCGGGCCAGTTTTTTTTGAGCAGGGTGAGCTGGTTGCGAAGTTCTGCTTTACTTACATACTTTCCCCTTGTTTCTTTCAGGGCGCGGGCAATATGTCCCGGTTTCCCCGCAAAAATGCGATGAATGTCGTTTTCGGTCTCTTCCATGGTTTTCCAGCTTTCTACGCATTTTTCCACGTCGAGAACTGAAATATCCTTTTCCAGGAGAAATTCGATCGAGGCTGTGGAAGCCAGTGTGCCAATGCCTACCTTGAATCCGTGCGACACATGTTTGCCTTCGAAACAGAGATCTTCCATGTCCCAGCAGTGGCTGAACTGATGTTCGGTTCCAGAGGCAGGGCGGCTGGTTTGTATGGCCTGCATGGCAAATCCACTCATAAGCAATCCTTCAGCCAGTTTTTCCGTCATAACCACGTCCCCGGCATGAATGGCTGCCGGATCGCTCAAAGTCTCCCGCAACCCATCCTGAACCAGGTCCCATCCGAAGGTGTTGACCGGTTCAATCCCCACAGCATCCGCAAACATCCAGTCGGCGCCGGCCGGGATCTTGGCAATCAGGTCGCCATATCCTGAAGCGGCAAGCTCTTTCGGTGCATGGGCCGCAATGATCGGATCCAGGATGAACCCAAACGGGGCCAGGCATTCGAAGGTCTCCTTGTTGCCCTTAAAGGTTATGGAGGACCCGTAAGCCGTATAGCCGTCCATGGATGCGGCCGTCCCCACGCACATGTATTTTCGGTTCAGCCGGTGTGATGCATATTTGGTCAGGTCATTGATCACGCCCGATCCTACCGCAATCGCCCAGGCATCGGTCTCCTTCAACCGGTTTTCGACCATAAGCAGGTATTTCCATTCTGCATAAAGTTCCGGATCTTCAATGATAAATGGCTTTTCGTGATCCAGACCTGCTGCTTCCAGTGAACGGGCCACATCCCGGCCGGCAGCCTCCCACGTATGGGTATCGGCGATAATGATGGCTTTCCTGCCGGGAAACAATCTCTGAAACATTTCAGCACTGCGGGCAACCGTACCTTGACCGATTATCAACTCCTTCGTGTCGGTGGTTCTTTTAAGGGCATTCTCAATTTTATTCATCGTTCAGCTTTTTGTCTTTTTTTTATTCATATTTGTTATGTATACTCCTTTTTTTTGCAAATGAGCATATTGCGGTATTTGCAATTCCCGAT
>CAYWTT010000174.1:3157-7547 GCA_964461245.1 uncultured Prolixibacteraceae bacterium
AATTCCCGATCACCAATCTTCCTTCCTGCCAATTTCTGATTTGTCTCGTTAAGAAAAAGAAAAGCAAACAATAACAAAGGCAAAGAAAGCAAAAAAAAATAAAAGAAAACAAAACAAAAGCAAGAAATCATCAATCAAAAATTGAAAAGATAAAAAGACTGGATCAGGCTGCTCAGAACGTAACGCTGTATTATTCATTGGTCATTTGCCCGCCAGGATGACTTTAGGGGCTGGCTGACGCGTCACTGATGGTTGTTGTTCTTCGCTCTTTTTGTTTAGGCAAAAAAATCCAGAAATATCCGAATGTACTGTGATGAAGCACCCTGGACGAGGAGGAGGGAGATCCCCTTCAGCCTGTTCAGTCCACAATTTTCAGGGTGGTGCGGCGGTTGAGGGCGCGGTTCTCTTCCGTGTCGTTGGGGGCTACCGGCTTGTCCATGCCATATCCATGGCTGAAAAGACGTTCTGCAGAAATCCCCCGCTCTGTGAGATATTGTCGGACCGAAAGTGCTCTTTTTTCCGAGAGCCGGCGGTTGAACTCCGGGGTACCCACGTTATCGGTATGACCTCCGATTTCGACCGATAGCGAAGGATTATCCTTCAGAAAGCCCAGCAGCGTGTTCAGCTCGGGTTCTGATCCGGGCAGAATGACAAATTCATTGGTAGCAAAGAAGATATTATACAAATCAACCGATTTTCCTGGTTCCACGGGAACTAGCGCAATTTGACGCTCCACGGGTTCCAGGGCGGAGGAGTTGCCGGTTAAGCGGAACCGTTCGGAATAGAAGAGAAATCCCTTTTCATTCACGTTGAAGGAAAGATCCTGGTCAGGAGGAAGGGTGATTAGAAAAATGCCTTTTTCATCTGGTCTGACCTTGATATCCACAGGTTTGTCCTTGTCGTTCCCGGTTACCTCCACCAGAGCCGGGACCGGCAAGCCGGTTTTTATATTGACCACTTTTCCCCGGATATATGAAACTGGTTCAGGCCGGAACTGTTCATCTGTCTCAAAACAGTAAATATCCATATTCCCTTTGTGACTCCTGCTGGTGGCGAACCACCCTGTCAGGCCGGTGCGGTCGATTACCAGACCTTGTTCATTTCCGGGCGAATTGATCGGATAACCCAGGTTTACAGCCCGGGTGCGGGTACCGTCGTTTTTTTCCGTGGAATGGAACAGGTCCAGCCCTCCGAATCCCGGCCAGTAGTCGGAACAGAAATAGAGATCTTTCCCGTTGGGGTGTATAAAGGGGGATATCTCTTCTCCCGGGGAGTTGACACTATCTCCCAGGTTTACCGGATTATTCCATTGCGGATAGCCTTCATCATTCCATCCTTTCAGTTTTACCCGCCAGAGATCTTTATTGCCCTTGCCACCCGGCCGGGAGGAAGAGAAGTACAACATATCGCCGAATGCAGAAAAGGAGGGTTGTCCTTCCCAACCGGCTGTGTTGACCGGTTCCCCGCAATTTCGCGGTGTACTCCATTTCCCGTTTTCCAGCCGGGAGAACCAGATGTCGCAACTTCCAAAACCGCCGGGATGATTGCACAGGGTAAAAAAAAGCAATTTCCCGTCAGCCGAGACACTCTGTGCTCCCTCATTCATTGGCGTATTCAGCCCGGTCAGCGGTAAAGCCGGTCCCCAGCCGGCTGAATCCCAGACGGAAGAATAGAAATCTTCCTGTTTCATGACCGGGTTACCCTGTACCGGTAGCAAACGGGTAAAAATCAGGGTGCGACCGTCAATAGTCAGGTTGGGCCAATATTCATCATTTGCGGTATTGATGTTTTCACCCGGATCTTCAGGCTTAAAGCGGACCGGCATTTTCATGGCTTCTATTGCAAATTCACAGCTTGATTTCATCCTGTTCAGCCTGTTTTGCAAACCGGGGGTTAACCTGCTCCCCTGAAGCCGGTTAAACGATTGAAGGGCATCCGGATAGTTCCCCCATTTGTACCAGGCTTCCCCGAGCCGGAAAAATGCCAGCGGAGGTGCCTTTTTCAGCTGTGAAGCCTCCCGGAGCCAGAAAATTTCAGAATCAAGGGAGTCGAGATCGTGGTAAATATCAGCCATCAGCAAACAACTATTCAGGTGTCCGGGCCACTGCTTCAATATCTTTTCAGTCAGGGAAATTGCTTCTGCATAATTTCTGCTCTGGTAAGCAAGGGTGGCTTTTTCCAGCATTTTATCGGCTCTGGCAGGTATCTGCCCCGGACTATGAAAAGGCAGGAGCCACAGAAACAGGAATATTTTGAGTAAATCGGTCATTTCGCGCAACAGGTATGTTTATTTCCAAAAGAACGGCTAAATGGTATGGAGAGTATGAAAAGGGGAAAATAGAATTTTTTATTGAAAATTCACGTTGAAATAAGTATGAAAATCGCTAATTTTGAGGATATTCATAATAAAAAACGACCTAAAAATATCGGGGAACAGATTTGTTTTTTATATTTGGGCGCTGATCACAAAGAACTGAGAGTGAAAAAGTAAGAGATTTATCCGATAAAGAAAACTATAAATTCTAAAAAAAATTGTATTTCAATTATTGTTATCAAAGTGATGAAACGGAATCTTTCTAAATCAAGTAACAGGGATAGAGTAGATAAAGTGGAAAAGAAAGCTGCTCTTTCCGGTGCTTCCATAAAAGAAAAAAGTGCAAAAAGGAGACTTTCCATTTACGATGATTTTGAAGACGATGAAATGGATGATTTTGATCCCAAATTTGTGAAGAACATGAAATCCAAAAGATAATCCACTCCCCTGTCCCTGGTTCTACAGTGACTTCCATCCCTTTTACGGGGATATCTTCCATATGCTTCAGGCGACCTCGTTGGTTCACCGGTTTCACCGGCAGGGCTTATTTTTACTGCAATTGAACAGGGTTATTAACTTTATCGGTTCGAAAGAAAGATTTAACTGTTGATAAAATCAGGGCTAACTTATTGGTACAAAAGCTTTTTTTCAATAGTTTTGATCGCTTACTGATAAAATTATTATGATCGGAGAATCGGAATTGATAATCAACCCCGATGGGACTATTTTCCATTTACACCTGAAACCTGAGCAGATTGCCGACCGGATTATTCTGGTTGGAGATCCGGGAAGGGTTAAAATGATCAGCGGGAAATTCGATTCCGTAGAGTTTATTGCATCGAACAGGGAGTTCGTGACCATGACAGGTAATTACCACGGGCATAGGTTGACCGTTTTATCCACCGGTATTGGCACAGACAATATCGACATTGTGGTGAACGAACTGGATGCGCTTGCCAATATTGATCTGCATACCCGGGAGATCAGGCCGGAGCACCGCACACTTCAGCTGATCAGGATCGGTACTTCGGGTGGATTACAACGGGATATTCCGGTCAATTCATGGATCGTAAGCTGTAAATCGGTCGGATTTGACCCTGTACTGGCCTTTTATGCTGACAGAAAGAAATATTGCGATACTGATTTTGAGAAGGCCTTCCGCGATTTTATCAGCTGGCCTGGAGATTTTCCGTCGCCTTATGTGGTCGATGCTTCACAGGAGTTATTAAAGAAATTTTCTGCGGAGCCCTTTATCCGGGGAGTGAATATTTCTGCTCCGGGGTTTTATGGTCCGCAGGGAAGGGTGCTCCGGTTAGGTCTGGCCTTCCCCGGCATGAATGAGATGCTTGGCCAGTTCCGTTTCGGAAGTTTGAAGATCACCAATTATGAAATGGAAAGCTCGGCCATTTACGGGCTTTCCCGGATGCTAGGGCATGAAGCGATCACTATATGCCTGCTGATAGCTAACCGGCAAATCCGTAGTGCAAATGAAAATCATCAACAGGAGATGGAACGTTTGGTGGAGGGAGTGTTAAACTTACTGGTCAGTCAGTCATGATAACAGCCAGGAAACAACGGGTACAGGCATTGATCAGCCTGTTGGATGATCCCGATAAGGCGGTATTTGAAGTAGTGGAAGCAGAATTGCTGAAGGAGACCCCGCGTATCCTTCCCGAGCTGGAAATGGTATGGGAGTCCACCTCGCATGAAATTTGCCAGGTACGGATTGAGAACCTCATCCGGCGGATACGGTTCAAGGATAATTTCAGGAAGCTGAAGCAATGGTCGCGGCAACCTTCACCCGATCTGCTGGACGGATTTCTTCTGACTAGCCAGTATCATTTTCCGGACATCAATGTCGACCGGGTTCACCGGCGTATTGAGGAGATAAGAAAGAAGATCTGGATCGAACTCAATAATTCCCTTACCTCACTTGAGAAAATCACGGTGGTGAACCATGTCTTGTTCAATGAAATGGGGTACATGGTTGTCAGTGACATACAACCCTCGATGAAATACTATTCCCTGGCGCATATTCTGGAGTCAAGGAGTGGCGGGGTCATTGCACTGGCCCTG
>CAYWTT010000175.1:0-7521 GCA_964461245.1 uncultured Prolixibacteraceae bacterium
AAGAACGTATGTTATTAACAATCAAATTGTTAATAATTATTAAGGATCAACTATTTAAGATATTCATCATGAAAGAGTTTTTAAGGAATTACCTGAAGTATGTGGCTGCCTCCAACCTGGAAACAGGTGATTTTGCAGGGCCTGTGGTGACTATTTCGCGTCAGACCGGATGTTCAGCCAGAAGAATTGCCATTAAGCTTTCCAAAATATTAACCGGATACAGTTATATGTCGGATACCAAAACCGATGCTGAATGGCATTGGGCCGACAAGGATACTTTCAGGCAAACCATCAAGGATGTACAGGAGGAACTGATCGCAAGGAACAGTGACAATCCGGAGCTTCTGGAGCGAATCCAGATGGTGTCCAAGGCATTTTCAAAGGAGAAGTTCACCGATGCGGTGGATGATAATGCCCTGATCATTCTCAAGGATGTCATTACCAAACTGGCTATCCAGGGAAGGTACATCATTCTGGGACGGGGAGCCACCACAATCCTGGCCGACCTTCCCAACAAACTGAGCATCAGGTTGGAAGCTCCGCTGGAATGGAGAATCAACCGGGTAGCCCAGATCAAAAATATGAGTCATCAGGAAGCGGAAGAGTATGTGCTGAAATCGGATGAAAAACGGGCCCGGTTCACAGAATCGGTCATCGGAAGGACCTATGAAAATTCCGATTTTGATATCATCTTCAATTATGCCAGCCTTTCCGACGATCAGATCGTGGATGCCATTGTCAACATCCTGAAAAGTAAAAAGATCATCTCATACGGAGATGAATATTATTAAAAGAAAAACGGCCATCTGCAGATGGCCGTTTTTCTTTATCAATATTTGAAAACCTTCTTGCCTGCTTTCACTTGTCTAGTTTTGGGATCAAAGACGACCGCCAGTCCGGTCCGGTAAGCCGCATTGGCCATGATGCATGCCACGGCATGATTGTATCCGGCTTCAACAGGTGCATTGGTTTGCTTGCGCGATCGGATGCATTCCATCCAGTTGCGCATATGGGCGGAGGTCATGCTGTCGCCGCTCGTATTGGCAGCGGTTTCCACAAAGACTTTGGGCAGATCAAATTCAGCGAGCTGGTTAGCCTTCATTTTCATGGAGGCAGCTTCCTTTTCATTCAGCCCCCCTTCAGGAGTGATTCTGTTGGTGTCGAGGTTAAGCATTCCGCCGTTGGAATAATAAAGATCCTTGGTACCGCCGGCCGAATTGCTGAACCGGGAGGAATAAACCACCTGGAATCCTTTGCTCTTGTCGCCTATCGGACCGTAATCAAATACGGAAGTTAAGGTATCGGCATTGGAGCGGCCGTCTTTCCACTGGTAAATGCCGCCATTGGTGACCACACTGCGCGGATAGGGCAGATCGGTAAACCAGTGTACCGTATCGATCTGATGGCACATCCACTGTCCGGGAATTCCGGAGGAATAAGGCCAGAACAACCTGTATTCCAAATATTTACGCGGATCCCATGCAACCTTGGGCCTGTTCATCTGGTACCGGTTCCAATCGGTATCGCTCTCACGGATCGAAGCACACAGGTCAGGACGGCGCCAGCGCCCCGGCTGATTCACGTTCCAGCACATCTCGACCATGATGATATCGCCGAATTTGCCGGATTTAATATATTCATTGGCAGCATGATAGTTGGGAGCACTTCTCCGTTGGGAACCGATCTGCACAATGATTTTTGAGTTGTGCACCGCATCCAGGGCTTCATTGGCATCATCCATGGTTTCAGCAAACGGTTTTTCACAGTAAACATCTTTTCCTTCCCTGGCTGCTTCAGCCAGGTGGAGGGCATGCTGAAAATCCGCGGTACTGATAATCACTGCATCAATGTCATTCCGCTCATACAACTCATCGTTGTTCCGGCACAGTGCCAGATCCCAGCCGGCCTTGGCCTTTATCACCGCGCTGCCCTCTTCCCTACGCCGACTCCAGATGTCGGACAAGGCGACCATTTCAAAGTTCAATGCTTTGGCATGATCCATGAAACAGGGGAACAGCGTAGACCGGAACCGGTCGGAGAAACCGATCACCCCTACCCTGATTTTGTCATTGGCTCCCATGATATTTCCATAGCTTTTGGCACTGAAACCAAAGGCAGTACTGCCCAGGGCTACTCCGGCCGTTCCGAAGGCGGCCTTTTTAATAAAAGATCTTCTTGATTCTTCCATAATAATTTATATTTGATAGTTTTCCTGCATTTTCCGGTGGGACTCATTTCAATTCCCTAATTTTAATGCTTCTGAACATCACCTTATCTCCATGGTCCTGTAAAAGTATCGGAGCTTCTGCGGCCATACCGAAATTTTCAAATTCCGCAAATTTGCTTCTGGCAACCAATGCCCAGTAAATAGCGTTTCCCCGGGTATATTCCACCACTTTCCTTCCGTTCAGCCAATGTTCCGCATGATTATCAGGGCGAAGGATGACGGAGCCCCTGTTCCATTCTCCGGGTTTGTTAATGAACCGGCCCTCTTTTTCAGCAGGGATCAGGTCATACAGTGATGCCAATGTCCGGTTTCCGGCCGCTCCCATTTTCGCATCAGGATGAAGATTGTCGTCCAGGATCTGGTACTCCAGTCCGATGGATGGACCGTTGTTCCCGGTACAGTATTTCATGCCGCTGTTGGCTCCTTCTGTCATATTAAAATCAAACTTCAATTCAAAGGCTTTGAATTTCTCCACGGTAACAATGTCGCCCCCTCTTTCACTCTCATTTTTTGAAGAGAGTACGACCAGGTTACCGTTTTCCACTACCCATCCGTGATCGGGAAAGGTCTCCCCTTTTGCACTTTTCCATCCATGGGTGGTTTTACCATCGAATAAAAGTTTATATCCCTGTGTTTTTTCAGGTTCACTCAAAAAATTGGGGATCAGATTCACCACGTAAATATCCTCAAAAGGAGCAGGCTGGATATGGCTTGTTTGAATGCGAATGTTTTTCCATTTGATTTGTTGTCCCTCCTTTTCTTTTGACGAACCGATGGAATGAACCTGCAAAGCGATAAAACCAGCCGGAGTCATGTCGTCGAAAACCCAAGCCACCGGAATTCCGTTGATCCAGGTACGGATGGAATTGCCGATGCATTCGACTTTATAGTGATTCCACTCACTTATTTTGAATGCTTTTTTAGCTGCGGGATTCAGGTCGTTGGTGTAAAGCCATCCCCGCCTTGCTTCATCATAAATTCCGCCTGACCAGGCGCGTGAAGAAGGATCCACCTCCACCTGATACCCATGGACCCGGCCGTTGTTATATTCCGGCTTGCTCTCACTGCGGATCTGAATACCTGAATTCATACCCGGAGCAACCAAAAGATCAAGTTCCAGAACAAAATCAGAATAGTTCTTTTCCGTAACCAGGAAGGAATTGGGTGTATCGACCACAGTGGTTCCGACAATTTCACCCTTCACCACCTCATACTTTGCTTTTCCGTTCAGCTGTTTCCAGCCGGAAAGGTCTTTCCCGTTGAAAAGATTTTCCCAATCGCTTTTATTTGCGGATTGAGCAGCAGAAACAATAAAAATGACAAGTAAGAATGACAATAAATGTTTCATAGTAACTATTAATGCAGATTTGACTTATGATTTGTTAACTACACCCACAAAAATAGTCATTAATTAATGCCAAGTCCATGGTTCCAGACAGAAAATTATCATTTTCAGACCCTGACCGGTCCGAAAAAACATCTCATCCGGGTGAAAAAACCATCATGAAATTATGAAAACAGGCGATGACCCACTTAAAGTATGACCTCAAATATCTTTTCCCCCGATCGGATGCCGTCGATTACCGCAAAATTCCCTTCCACCCGGAAGGGTACCTGTTTTCCATTCAGCAGCACTTTCAGTTTTTTGGACCGGCAGGGCAGCCACACCTCAGCTGATGTATTGACAGGAATTCCCAATTTCATATAAAATGAACTTCCCGGTATATTCTCAAATGATAGATCCACTGTACCCCGGATGGTTGGAACCTTGATCCGGGCATTCCGGAGACCGGCAGGCTGAGGTTTGACCCGGATTTTGGAAAATCCCGGTTCCAGAGGTTCAATTCCCATCAGTTTCCGGGGAATCAGATTGGCGGGGGCAGCACCCCAGGCATGGTTCCAGTCCTGATTAGGCTTGTATTTGTTATCCCATGCTTCCATGGAAATGGTCGATCCGGCTCTTATCATGTTGTACCAGCTCCGCTCTGCAGTTGAGGAGAGCAACTGAAGTGCATATTCCGCTTCTTCCGCCTGATATAAGGCATCCATCAGAAACTGGGAACCATATACACTGCAAGCCATTCCCCTTGACTTTATGAATTCGGTCACCTTTGTCCTGTACTTCCCGGGTACCAATCCGAATGCCAGAGCAAACATATTGCTGTGAAGAGAGGCGTGATCCGTACCAACGCCATCAATAAAAATACCCCGCTTTTTATCGAGCAACTTCTCCTGAAACGCCGATTTTACCTTTTCAGCCTGCAGGTTAAACACCTCACGGTCAGTTGTATTCCCGGTTACCCGGGCAATTTCCGCCATTAAAACCAGCGCCCTGTAATGGTAGGCATTGACAACCGTATTCACATCACAGAAGACAAATCCATCGGTCTCCCCTTCTTCATTTTTGCCCAATCCAAGAATACCTTTCTGGGGCCAGTCGACAATATCGCGCATATTGTCCCTTAAATGAATGGATTCCAGTACTTCAGGAGTGACCTTCCCGGTCGTGGTGCTGATCAGTCCGTCGCTGTCTGCCAGGGCCATCAGGGTCTTGGCTTTCAGATCGTTATAAAAAACCTGCAGCGATTCTGAATTACCGGTGTAGAGAAAATCGTTCCATGCCATCAGTACCGATTGCATGATCCATTCAGTCGGCCAGGTAGGTCGGTTTATCAGATATTCATGAGAAAAGCGACCGATACTGTATTCCTGTGCCACACCGTAATGCCCGAGCTGGTTGATCAGCGCATCGGCTTCGTAAGGAATCCGCTCCCGGTCACCGTCCACATAAATTCCGGTGAATGAAGTTGCCTTCATGGAATATTTACATAATTCCCAAACTTTGTTCAATACCGAATCTGAACTGCTGAATTCAGATTCCGCTTCATCAAAAGGATAAAAGACCGTCTCCCTGACCGCCTGTTCCCGGGTGATCTTTCCCTGGTAATTTTCCAGTTCGCAATATCTGAAAGGAGCCACATCGCCTGTGTAAACCGGCATTAATACGGCCTGGGGCCCGGTATTCCGTTTGTCGGGGGTGATCAACACCGTATAGGTATGCCAACCTTTCCGGAGTCGCAGGTTATAGGCGGAATAGCGAATGGTACCCCCCGGTTTGTGGTCGATCCGTCCGTCTTTCAGCGCTTCGCCCAAGTGAATGAGGACGGTTTCACCCTCATTTTCTGCGAAAAGGATCAGCCGTAATCTTCCAAATCCATCTTTCCCAAAATCGATGAAATGAACATTTTCTGTCAAAATCCTTACCTCAACAGG
Source organism: uncultured Prolixibacteraceae bacterium (assembly GCA_964461245.1). Lineage (GTDB taxonomy): Bacteria > Bacteroidota > Bacteroidia > Bacteroidales > Prolixibacteraceae > UBA1413. The sequence goes on from CAYWTT010000175.1 coordinate 5,501, forward strand.
AAACTCATCCTGTTTTTGCAACGGATACCGGGCAGTTGAATAGTCAACCAGCTGAGAAGCCATTTTAAACTGCCGGGGTTCCGAATAGGGCGATTCGTTACCCTTATCATCCCAGATTTTGACTTTCCAGAAATAGACCTTTCCCTGTTCCAGCGGACTCCCGTTGTATACCACATTGACCGATTGACTGCATTCCGTTTTTCCGGAGTTCCACATGTCGCCTGTTTCTTTACCGAGAATGTCAGGGCCGGATGCCACCAGTACCTGGTATGCCGATTGCAGGCAATTTTCCCGGTCAGCATGAATGACCCAACCAAAGAAGGGCTTTTTTTGACCTATTTCAGCAAACTGGAAATTTTCCCTCCTTTTAACCGCCTCATTTTGAGATATTCCGACCGGATACCCGTTCAGAAAAACCTGGTCTGCACGGGTGAGGAAATTGACGGAAAGCCTGTCGGGTTTTGCCAGTTCCCCGGCCCGGAGGTTGTGCACACCTGATAATCCAAACAACAGCAGCAAGAGACAGAATGGGATAAGTTTCATTTTAATCTGATTAGTGTTTTCACCATTTCCACAAAGATACAAAGTAAATATTCACTTTTAATTCTGTAAATCGTTACTTCCCTTGAGCCAGGTGAAACTCAATTGACAATAGTCTCTTTAACGGATATTATCATGACGTTACCCGACAAACCCGATTTTCTCATGTAACTCTCCCTGTCAGCTCCTTCAAATTTCATCACATTGGTCCTGGTGTAACGCTTTGCAACAGGCAGGTAACTATCCCCGATCAGCCGGTTCACCCATGAATTGACCACTGTCACCTCTAACCGGTTTTCACCCTCTTTCACCAGCCCGGTAATATTGAGCCTGAAAGGGGCAATCCACGTCACACCGGCCTCTTTTCCGTTGATTTTCACGGACGCAATTTCCTGCACATTGCCCAGGTCAAGGTATAACCGGCGTGAATCCAGGTCTTCGGCCAATAAATGAAAAACATTGGTGTAGAGCGCTTTGCCTGAATAATATCGGATCAGGGAATCCCGAGATTCAGTCCAAAAAAACAGGCTGTCGATTTTCATCTCTCCGGAGGGTCCCCATTTTTGTTCAAACGTCAGCGTCCAGGGAGAGTGAATGGTTTTTATGATCGATGTATCGTTCACCGACAGTTCTGATCTTGTTCCGTCGGACCATTCCAACTGATACTTACCAGGTAACCAGAAAACACCTTTCACAGAATCGTTCCTCCTGCACAGGTCAAATATAGGAAAGCTGCCTGTTTCTGAGCGTATTGACGGAAATATATTTACATGATCCCTGACCAGACTTTGAATGTGCCTTTCCGGTTTCCGGTCTCTGAAAACCACGAAAACCGAACCTTCAGGAGTCAAATGAAGAGGCACCATTGTATAGCCGTTTTCTTCCCGGTAAACCGCGATCTTTTCAATTTTACCGGTCAGGGGATCCCACAGTTCCGGGACTTTACCCGTAATCCTGAACAGGCAGTTTACCTCTTCATACCGGTCGGGGAGATCGGTCAGATAACGGTATTTTGTGTCATTTATCCCATGTCGTGCCAGCCGGTTCACTACAAAATAGAGATCCTCCGCTCCCGTGGAGCGGTGTATATACTCCAGGTGCGTGTCGGGAAAAGATGAAGCACAGGAAAAATCAGGTCCGACTCCCATGGATTCTAGCACTTGCCGGGGAGTTTTTCCCCAGATCACTTTACCCTTCCCAACCCGGTTTTCTCCAGAACCGTTACCGTATGAGGGTCCCCACATCCGAAGGGCGATCTGTTTTACCTTTGCGTCACTCTCAGGATAACCGGAGAGTCCGGTGGCCTTTTCGGGCTTTGGTCCGATCAGCACCATTCCCTGGGTCACCAGTTTTTCCAGCAATTCCAGCAATTCCAGACGTATGGATTTTTCATCGGGCAGGACCAGCACCTCATACTGCATTCCATCCGGAAGCACGATCTTCCCGTTTTTGACCTTCACCCGGTTCAGCAGCACGTCATA
>CAYWTT010000176.1:0-7515 GCA_964461245.1 uncultured Prolixibacteraceae bacterium
GAATGATTCAACAATCTGACCTCGATAAAATCGACCGGTTCATTTCCGGTCAAAGTGATGTAACGGAAGAAAGATCTGTTTACGCGCTCTTTTCTGAAAATGAAGAGAACAGGGAGCTGATGAAATATATGCAGTCCAGGTGGGAGCAGCATGTAAAAGAGTCCAGTCCGGATAATCCTGAAATTATGCGGATACTGGACCGGATACAACACATTCATGCAATCAGAGAGAATCAAAAGGGGAACAAAACTATTTACAGACTGTACCGCTGGTATTCAGTGGCAGCAGCCATTTTGCTGATTCCTCTCCTGGTCGCCGGAATGATCTGGTTTTCTGTTTCGGATCACACCCCGGTAGAAAACTCCGACAAAGGAACTTTCACCCGTTTATATGCCCCTTTGGGATCCAGGATCAACTTCGACCTTCCTGACGGTTCCCAGGTTTGGCTGAACAGTGGCTCTTCGCTGGAATACTCCCTTCCCTTCGCCAACCAGCGGAATGTCCATCTGGAAGGGGAAGCCTGGTTCGATGTGGTCCGTGATGCCGATCATCCGTTTCAGGTGTCGGTAGCTGACTCGAAAATCAAGGTCCTGGGAACAAAATTCAATGTAAGTGGTTATGATGCTGAAAAATACGTGGAAGTAGTCCTGGATGAGGGAAAAGTGGAATTTGAATGCCCTGAAATCTCCTCCGGGGTCATCATGAAGCCGGATGAACGTTTGGTTTACCAAAATGGTCAGATAAACAGGAATGAAACCGATGCTACAAAATATGCGGCCTGGGTCGAGGGCAAGCTTATATTCAGGGGTGATCCGATGAGTGAAGTGGCCCGCAGGATTGAACGCTGGTATAATGTGGAAGTGGAAGTGGTGGATAAAGATCTGGAACAATATGTATTCAGGGGCACTTTTGAGGACGATTCCCTGGAAGAACTGCTCAGGCTGTTGAGCATGACCTCTCCGATCAAATACCGTATAATCGAGAGGAAAATGCAGGATGACGGCACATTCGGTAAAACAAAGGTCTTACTCTCCCATAAATAATCTGAAAATCAATATATAAACATTCTTAAAACCAATTAAATGCTGACACGAGACAGACCTGATCCATAAAAAAAGGAAACCGCACCCGCGATTTCCTTAAAAACCTCTATGATTTTTTTATTAACGCAAACAAACAAATTTATGAAAAAACTGGAATTTTATCATGAATGGGATTCCCATTGTTTAAAGAAAACACTCAGAATTATGCGAATCGTACTGTTTATTCTGCTAACTACGATCCTTCAGGCTTTTGCGAATGAATCTTATTCACAGAAAACAAGACTTTCGCTCGATTTTTCCGGAGCTAAACTCGTGGATGTTCTGGATGAAATTGAAAACCGCACCGAGTTCTTTTTCCTGTTTAACGAAAAGCTGGTGGATACCGACCGTTCAGTCACCATCAACGTCAAAGACGGCAAAATTGAAGATATTTTGGATGCTTTATTTGCCAATACAGGTATCATATACACCATAACCGACCGGAAGATTGTCCTTGCACCCCAGTTTCTGAATGAAACGGTACAGCAGAAATCATTGACAGGAAAAGTAACCGACGTAAAAGGTAATCCGTTGCCAGGGGTGAGTATTGTACTGAAAGGTACAACCAACGGTACGGTGACCGATGGGAACGGCAGGTATTCCCTGAAGGATCTTCCGGCTGATGCCGTCCTTCAATTCTCTTTTGTGGGGATGAAGGGTCAGGAGATTTCGGTGAATGGCAGAACCGTCATTGATCTGAAATTGGAAGAAGAAGCCATCGGAATAGAAGAGGTTGTGGCCATTGGGTATGGTACCATGAAAAAAAGCGATTTGACCGGGTCGGTGGCAACGGTTAACGGTGCAACTATAGCCGACAGGCAGACTACGCAGCTGTCTACCGCACTACAGGGCTCTATGCCCGGTGTAACGGTTACCCGCAGCAGCTCAGAACCAGGAAGTGACGCCACAATCCGTGTGCGTGGAATTACTACCATTAGCGACAGTAATCCATTAGTCATTGTTGACGGAGTGCCAGGCAACATCAATGATGTCAATCCCGCTGATGTGCAGGATATCTCGGTACTGAAAGATGCATCGTCGGCTTCCATTTACGGGGCGCGTGCTGCAGCCGGCGTTATACTGGTTACCACAAAAAGGGCTAAAGCCGGTCAGGTAAACATGGAGTATAATTGCAATTTCGGAATAGAAAAAGCGACCAGCTTTCCTGAAGTTGTAGGTGCACGCCGTTACCTGGAAATGATGAATGAGCTTTTATGGAATGATGCAGGTAATAATCCGGGCGGTGATTATGCGCTGTATACCAAGGAACAGGTGGAAAACTGGCTCACCTGGAACAAAGACAATCCCAACAAATACCCGGTTACCGACTGGGTCGATTTATTGGTAAACAACTTTGCCCCCAGACAGGATCACCAGGTCTCGTTCACTTATGGAAATGAAAAGATCCTCTCTCGGGCCTCTATTGTATATGAAAACATCGGGGCATTGTACGATCATAAGAATTATCAGAGAGTATCGTCTCGGTTTAACAATCACATTGATTTTAATGACTATCTGTCTGCCAATGTTGACTTTGCTTTCAATTCCTCCCTGATGAAGAGTCCAATCATAGATCCCATGAATGATGCATGGACTACCGCTCCTATTTATGCTGCTTTGTGGGCCGATGGCAGGATTGCCGAGGGTAAAAGCGGATCGAATCCATACGCCAGGCTACATTACGGGGGATTCAGCGATAGCCGTAACAACCGTCTGTCCGGAAAAATTTCATTGGATTTCAAGCCGGTAAAAGGAATGACCATCTCCGCTGTGGTTTCCCCGCTTTTGAATTTTGGCGAGGGTAAAAAATTCGTCAAGCAAGTGCCCTATTATGACGCCGACGACCCGACCATTTTCCGTTCATATATTGCCGGACAGGATATTACCAGCCTGGAAGAATCGCGACCCAAATCCAAATCTTTGACAAAACAGTTTCTTGCCAATTATTCCAAAACGATTAATGGGGTCCATCAACTCAACCTTATGGGCGGATATGAAGATTACGCTGCATATAGCGAATCAATGAGTGCTTCACGCACGAACTATATTTTATCAAATTTTCCCTACCTAAACCAGGGACCGCTTGATTACCAGTATAATTCCGGCTCTGCCAGTGAGACGGCTTACCGTTCTTTCTTCGGACGGGCGATATACCAGTATAACAACAAATACATGCTTCAGGCCAATTTCCGTTACGACGGCTCATCCCGTTTCCATCCCGATTATCGCTGGGCTTCTTTTCCCTCTTTTTCGGCCGGCTGGGTCGTTTCGGAAGAATCTTTTATGAAGAATAATCCGGTGGTAACTTTCCTGAAAATGCGAGGCTCCTGGGGTACGCTGGGTAATGAAAGGATAGGCAACTATCCCTATCAGGCTACCATTGAATTTTCGAATGCTTTATTTTACCAGGGGAAGAACCTGGTCTCTTCGATGACGGCTGCCCAACGCCAGTATGCCATTCAGAATATTACCTGGGAGACGACGGAGACATGGGATATTGGTATGGATGCCAATTTTTTCGGCAACCGGCTGATGTTTACCGGGGACTATTATGTAAAAAACACAAAAGACATGTTGCTTGCTTTGGAAATACCCGATTTTATGGGTGTGGACAATCCTGACCAGAACGCCGGTAAAATGAGCACCAAAGGTTGGGATATCAATTTGTCATGGAAAGATAAAATTGACAAACTTACCTTTTCTGTTTCGGTTAACTTATCTGATTACAAATCGGTGTTAGGCAATCTTGGCGGCATCGTTTTCGTAGGCGATAAAATTATCAGGGAAGGCAGTGAATACAATGAATGGTACGGATACAAATCAGATGGATTGTTTCAGACAGCCGATGAAGTGGCAAATTCACCGAAACTGAGTAACGCGGTTAAGCCCGGCGATATTAAATATCTTGATTTAAGCGGGCCGGATGGAGTCCCTGATGGAAAGATTTCGCCTGACTACGACCGTACCCTGCATGGCGGTTCCCTTCCTCGCTTTGTTTTCGGCAGCAATATAAACCTTGAATATGAAGGATTTGACTTGTCCATCGTGTTACAGGGAGTAGGCAAACAAAACAGCAGGTTCTCTCCGGATATGATTCAACCATTCGTTTCCACATGGACAAATGTCCAGAAAATCCTCGACGGGAATTACTGGAGCGTGTATAACACAGAGGAAGAAAACCTGAAAGCCAAATATCCCCGCCTTGCAACCCAGGCAGCCACCAATAACTATGTGATGTCGGATTTCTGGCTGTTCAACGGGCAATATCTCCGCTTAAAGCTTCTGACAATCGGCTATACTTTACCCGGTAAATTTGTCGAAGGCATAAAACTGAAAGGGGTGCGGGTATATGCTTCGGCAACCGACTTATTCTCGTTCGACCATTATCCGAAAGGATGGGACCCTGAAGTCTCTGCGACTTCGTACATTTCTAAATCATTCAATCTTGGACTTGCCGTTAAATTTTAAAGTATGAAACTGATGAAAAACAGAATTATAATAAGTCTCTTCTTGAGTGCGTTCCTGATTAGCTCCTGCGCTAACCTGGATCTGAACCCCCTGTCCGAAGGCTCAAGCGAAAACTGGTATTCCGACAAAACCGAGATCGAATTGGCTTTGAACGATTTATACAGGGCAGATTTCTGGAGTAAGTACAATTCTTTTGGTTATACCCGTTATGACGACGACTGGTGCCAACGCCAGGTGGTGACCGATTTTACCGCAGGTAACTGGAACAGCCAAACAGCCGACGTCGAGGACCTCTGGCTGCTTACTTACAAAGCTATCAACCGCGCCAATGCTGTCATTAACAATATGAAAAAGGTGGAGGGCGTTGTGCCGGAACAGAAGATTAAACAGTATACCGCCGATGCTATGTTCATACGTGCAGCGATGTACTCACGGCTCATTTTCCTTTGGGGTGACGTTCCTTACTACACTGAAACCCCTGACATTGAGGAGGCATTCAAAATGGGCAGGACAGACAAGAACGTCATTCTGCAAAACATTTACAAGGATTTTGACTATGCGATAGAGAATTTGCCGGTGACCTATCCATCAAACGAGTTGCTTCATGCTACCAAAGGTACTGCCCTGGCATTCAAAGCTCGCGTTGCCCTCCATTTTTCCGAATGGGCTATCGTTCGCGACGCCGCAAAGGCCTGTATGGATTTGGGTGTTTACTCGCTCCATCCTGATTACAGGGACTACTTTCTCTCTACAACAAGAAATTCTAAAGAGACAATTTTCGCAATTCCCCGTGATTATGCAACACAAGCAACATTTAACTTCAAGAACTTCATCACACGTACGCCCGGCGGAACAATTTCAGCTATTCCGTCATGGGATCTGATGAGTACGTTTTTGTGCACCGATGGCCTTCCAATCGATGAATCGCCCCTTTACAACCCACAGAAACCTTTTACAAACCGTGACCCGCGCCTGTCTGCGACTATCGTACCTTTTGGCAGTGAGTTTCTGGGCTTTATTTATGACCCCAATCCCTATGCCACTAAAGTTCTCAATGTAAAGACCGGGTTAACGGTTAGCAACAAAGATTCCCGCGCAGTTGACCAGTATGCCTCATATAATGGCCTTGCCCTGAAAAAATGGGTGGACGACAGGGTAATAACAAATGGATTTTTGGGTGACTTTGACCTGATTGTTATGCGTTACGCCGATGTATTGCTGATGTATGCAGAAGCAAAGATCGAACTAAATGAGATAGATGCCTCAGCTATTGATGCATTCAATCAGGTAAGGGCGCGCGCTTATGGGGTAAAAGTCACTGAAACAACTAAATATCCGGCAGTAACCGCTTTGCCTCAGGCAAGGTTCAGAAAAATTCTTCGCATGGAACGTCGTTCCGAATTTGCATGGGAAAACCGCAGATTTTTCGATCTTATCCGGTGGAAAATTGCGGAAAAAGCACTGACGCGACCAATCTATGGGTTGCTTGATGTGGCCCAATTGAAATCACAAGTTGTGGATAAAGGGTTGTGGTTCTTCCCTGGCACTCCCAAAATTGACGAAGATGGCCTACCCGATTTCTCGGAAATGTACAATGCCAAGCTTATTAAAATTCTGGCTGAACGTAAGTTTGATAAGAGCAGACAATATTTATGGCCTATCCCTTCAAAAGAGATACTGATAAACGAGAATCTTAAACAGAATCCAAACTACTAAACAGTAAGGGCATTATTTCCGGGTTGTATATGCAGCCCGGAAATATTCTGCCCGGGGTTCCCTGTTAAAAGGGGGATGAGAACCGAAATGCGAAAAGAGGGAGTTGCCATTCTGCATTTTTACCGGCGAAAATCCCGGAGAATATTGTTTGTACCTGGATTGGAAACTGGATTAGCTGTTATATGCAGGATTCTTACAACCCTGTAGTGGTATTAAGAATGTACAGATGGAAGAAAAAATCATCAAATTAAAAAAAGGTTTAAAACATTGTATAAACAACTCAAAAAAGATGAGACAGGCAGTAATGGTTAACCCGGGGAAGATTGAATTCCGGGAAGTTGAAATGCCAGCAGATCTGGCCCCTCATGAAATATTACTCAGAATCAAACGAATTGGCATTTGCGGATCGGACATACATGTTTGGCACGGCAAACATCCGTTTACAACCTATCCGATTGTTCAGGGACATGAATATTGCGGAGAGGTCATAAAGGTGGGTCATGAAGTGACACTCCTTAAACCGGGGGATAAAGCCACTGCCAGGCCACAGCTGGTATGCGGTACTTGCAACCCATGCAAAAAAGGCCATTATAACGTTTGCATGAATCTGAAAGTACAGGGATTCCAGGCAAACGGTTGTGCGCAGGACTATTTTGTAATTCCTGAAGAAAGAGCGGTTAAAATACCTGACAATCTATCCTGGACTGAGGGTGCTTTTATTGAACCTGTGGCTGTGGCTGCCCATTCCACAGGAATTCCGGGAGCTGTGAAAAATGAAAATATTGTGGTTTTTGGCGCTGGCACCATTGGAAATCTGGTTGCACAATTCCTGCAGGCAAGGGGGGCTGGTAAAGTTCTTGTTACCGATATCAACGAATTCAAACTGAATAAAGCAGTTGAATCGGGAATTAGATACGTTGCCGATCTTTCAAAAGAAACTTTCGAAGATGCATTGGCAAGAGTTTTTGGCAAGGAAGGATTCAGGATAGCCTTTGAAGCTGCAGGTGCAGAAAAACCCATCATTCATGCAGTAAATAATATTCAGAATTCCGGCATAATTGTAATCCTGGGAGTTTTCGACAAACCCGCGGGTATTCAGATGTCTTTCGTGTGTGAACACGAATTAAAAATTCTCGGATCTATGATGTATAAGCACGATGATTTCATTGAAGCTGTTGATTTTGTCAATAAGGGACTCATTAATCTGAAACCGTTGCGGACGAAAGAATTTCCCTTTGAAGCTTACAAT
>CAYWTT010000177.1:0-7475 GCA_964461245.1 uncultured Prolixibacteraceae bacterium
CTGCAGCACGAGGAGCATACGCAAGACCGAGGCTTGTCTGGCTGTAGGTGATGTAAGCGGTTGGCGCAGCATCATCAACCGAATTCCACTTGAAGATTTTCAGTTCGGTTGTTGCGCCAGCTCCTGCTCCGAGTTGAACCCCCAGGATTTTTCCATCGGCGTCGGTAGCAAATTTCCGGATTCCGGTAACCGCACCACCATCGAAATTGGTACCTGTCTTACTTAACCCGCTGATGTAATTTCCAGCCAAATCGTAAACGTTTATACCTAAAGCAGCAGTTGCGCCAGCTATCATCGAATGACTGCAAATGAGAACTTTGTTGCCGCTGAATGCCGCTGATGAACCCGCATTGGCTGCAAACTGAAGTTGTTCGTGTGTGCGTTCAAGAACAGGATTTGAAGCGATTAACGGTCTCTTGATTGTAAAGGTGGTCTCCACCCCGTTTGAACCTGTGATTTTAACATTAAAATCGTTGTTCATGTTGATGTTGGCACCGTTGAAAGCAGGATCGATGATATTTCCATAACCAACAGACAGAGAGATGTTTGCCGCCGAATAATCAGTCAGATAAGAAATGTAGGGCTGAACAACGTTTGATGTGATTTTTAGCGAATCGGTAACAATTCCGTTGATGTTGATTTGTTTCAAAAATGCCGGCCCAACCGGTTCAGAAGTGAAGATCAAATCATATTTGTAAACGGTTATATTATCCACTCCAAGTAGTTCAAGTTTAAACGGAGTTGTATAATCTTTGACCGTACCGTTGGTGTAATTCAGCATTTTCCCATTCAGGAAATCAAGACGGGCGGCAAGTTTCGTAACGTCTGTCCCAACCGGCACCTGAACAATGATTGAGGTTTTCCCAGGGAAAATTTTGTCTTTGGCAATTTCCAAACCGTCCACAGTAAGGCTAACCAGTTTAGGAGCAGAAACGACTATGAGTTTCCAAACGGAAGATTCGCCATTCTCCCCTTGGATATTGATATTGAGAGGAAACCTCAAATCGTTGCTTTCGCGGTTTTTGAAATCAACGGCATAGCCATTTGCGATCAGAATTTCAGTTTTTAATGCTGAAAGGTCGGTACCATCCGGGAGGTTAATTTTTGCCTCGTTGCCGGTTGGAGTAACCGAATACAACACATCGTTGATTTTCACCCCGACAATTTTAGCAGCTTCAGTGGTACGGTTGTCCATTTCCACTTTCGTACACGACGAAAAGGAAACACATACAAGGATAAACAAATATATTAATCGTTTCATATTCAGTATTTTAAATATTAATATCGAACCCTACAATCCGTAACCGTCGTTTTGTGTTAATTGCGGTGCTTTGTTTCTTTCCGTGCGGGGCACAGGCCACAGATAAAATTTGTCGTCCCAGTTTTTAGGCCGGTCCACATCCCGTGAGCGAAGTTTTGAGGCAAAGGCTGTGTAAAGAGCCAGGTCGTTCATATCACGGTCTGAACCCGCTGCTCCATACGATGGAACCATGTCTGGAGTGACCTGATCATAACCATCGGGATAAATACCCTTTGAGGCATCAACGCCAATAGCCAACGGGAAACCGAAAGTTTTTTCGGCATTTTCAAGGGCTCCTGTACGCCAGCGCCTCATATCGAAGAAATGAATACCTGACTCACGGGCAAGTTCAACTTTACGTTCACGACGGACAATCTGTCTGATTTTGGCCTGGTTTCCGGCCCTTGAAGGATCAACCGAAAGGATTCCGGGCATTTTTGAACGTCCACGCACTTCATTAATAGCGTTGTACACACTGGCATCCAGTTCATTCAACTCGGTTTTGGCCTCAGCGTACGTCAGAAGAATTTCAGCATAGCGCATCAGAATGACGTTATAGGAAGCCAGATACACGGTTTCGTCGTCGAAATAGTTATACTTTTTCCAGGCATATCCCACTCCACTCTGAATGTATCCATACTGGGCAACAGAGCTGCTGTAGTCAAGATTGTCGATCGTGGTAACGTTACCCGCTGCGTCGAACGATTTGGTTTTCGGGTTATACAGTTCCATCAGGAATTTAAGTTTTTTGCTTCCCGAATTTCCGATTATCGTGTCTTTATGCGTATAAATTGTCCATTTCAAACGTGGGTCGCGGTTGATGAATGGCTTCCTGGGATCATAACCCGACCCTGCTTCATCAATTCGCTTTCCGTTTTTCATTTCATAGGTATCAACAAGCAGCTGGGTTGGGAACCTTCCGGATTGGCCGAAGATGCGGCTTGTTTCTCCAAAAGACTGGTAATGTGTCTTTTTAGCTGCCTGATCGGAATAAATCAAAGAAAATATGATCTCTTTTTTGGATGCGGTGGTCATTTGTCCGGTCCGGGTAAACAAATCCGGAAAAGAGGGATTCAATGTTCTGCCGCTTTCAGCAATGATTTTTGCCGAGGTTTTTGCAGCTATATCGAAATATATTTTTGCTTTTCCGTCATTTTTAACGGCAGTTTTTCCAAATCCTTCCTTACACCACGAACCGGCATAAAGTGCAATTCTGGCTTTCAGGCCAAGGGCAAAAGTTTTATCTACACGCCCCAATTCTTTAGCTTCCCAGGGAAGATAGGTAGCGGCATCGTCCAGATCAACGAGAAGTTGGTCAACAATTTCCATCCAGGGTTTGCGCAGGGCCGATTTTTCTTCTTCCGGGGTTACGGCTTTGGTAAAGAAAGGCACATCGCCATAAAGCGAAACCAAATAGTGATAGTGCATGGCCCGGATAACCTTGATTTCGGCAAGATACTGCTTAGCCCTGTCAGTCAGTGTATTAAAATAAGGAGCAGCGCCATCCAGTACGGTATTGCAGCGTCCGACTCCCTTGTAGAAGTTGGCCCAGTGAAGTTCAATCGTAAATACGGTTGTCAGATCAAGGTTGTTAACGCCGATTGACGCGTTGTCGGCACGTTCGATCCCAAACGGGGTATACATATCAAGAAGTGTACAGAAAGGCAACTGACTTGTCTCCATGTACATTCCCTGGTAAACACCATTTGTCCCTTGTTTTATGGCCTCTTCGTTGTTGTAGAAATTGGATGAAAGGTAGTCGCTCAGGGGCTCCTTATCGAGGTAGTTATCGCACGACACAAAACCCAGTGTCAGCAACAACAGGAAAATTATTTTATATGTCTGTTTCATGATATCAGAATTTTAAGTCTAAACCAATTGAAAATGTCTGCATAATCGGGTAGAACTCACCACCAAGGTTTCCGCCATAATTTACTTCAGGGTCGTAACCTTTGAAGAAGTTACTTATGGTGTACAGATTCTGTCCGGTAACATAAATACGGGCATTATCGAGTTTTGCTTTATTCAGCCACGACTTTGGAAGGCTATAGCCAACCACCACGTTTTTCAACCGGCCATAAGCGCCATTGCGCACCCATTTATCAGAAGTGACAAAATTGTCAGCCGAGTTTGCTTCGGGCACCAGGATTGGGTATTCGGCGTCCTGATTTTCAGGTGTCCAAGAGTCGAGCTGGTGTTTAAACAAGTTTGCACCGTTGGCGAATGGTTTCAATCCGATGCCACTCATCATTACTTTTCGTTTTCCAACTCCCTGAATAAAGACTGCCAAATCAAAAGATTTGTAATTGCAATTGAGGTTTAGACCGAATTCATAATGCGGGAACGGATCGCCAAGATATACCAGGTCGCGGTTTGAAATCAGCATCGGATCTGTTCCTTCCGTAGTGTCAGTTTTTTTGTATTTTACATACCCCGGGCGGGCCGCTTTTGAGATTTTGGGCGAGTTGTTCACATCGTCCCAATCTTTAAAGTAGCCATCAGTTAGGTAACCCCAGTAACCGCCACGCGGATATCCTTCTTTTATCGAATTATCAGCAAATGTATTGCCCTTGAGGTCGGTAATTTCGTTTTCGTTGTTGCTTAACACACCGGTGACAGAATAGTTAAAATCTCTCACTTTGTTGCGGTAGGTCGCGGTAATTTCCCATCCTTTGTTGCGCATGTCGCCTGCGTTGCTGTAAGTGGCATTCAACCCTACATAGTAGGGAACCGGGAAAACCATCAACATATCGTATACATCTTTAATGTAATAATCGAAATTTACGCTAACCTTATTTGCAAACAAATTGGCATCGAAACCTAGGTTAATTTGTTGCGATTTTTCCCAGCTGATCATCAGGTTTGAAAGAGCAATCTGTGCCACACCTGAACTTAATTGTTTGTCGAACCAATAGCTGTAACCGGTTTCAATTCGCGAAGCATAGGGATAATCTCCAATGTCCTGATTTCCAAGCATCCCAAAAGACCCCCTTAGTTTTAACTGATCAAGAAAACCTTTGGTGGCGGCCATAAAATTCTCTTTGGTTACAACCCATCCGGCGGAGAATGAAGGGAAAAACCCCCAGCGAAGGTCGTCGGCAAAGCGGGAGGAGCCGTCATAACGCCCGGTCATTTCAAAAAGATATTTTTCGGCATAATCGTAATTCAGACGTCCGTAGAATGATGCCATCGACCATTCGGAAGCACCACCCGATGCCGAAGCTGTTGCACCATCTCCGTTGTCAAGATAATAACGGTTCATTTCGAAGCCGCGTTTTGATGCTGAAAAGGATGTAAAAAGGTTATCTTCGGCTTGGAACCCAGCCATCAATTTCCCCTGATGTTTTCCTTTGTCCATTTTGTAGGAAGCCTGAGCCCTGTAATAGTTTCTCAGATTCTGTGAATAATATTCACTCACACCGTCCTGTGCCGGAAACTTGCCTTGAACAATCCCCTTCAAAGAGGTGGTATAGGGAGTTGTAATACTTGTTGCCCTGGCTTCGGTTTTGCGAAGGCCGTACTGGCCTAAAATTTCCACATTTTTAATGGGGGTCATTGTCAGGGTTGAATTTAATACCAGTTCCGGACGGACTGTAGTCGAAACGCCTGAAGCAGCCGCATTGGCTGCCGGGTTATCACCGTTTTTGCCAAAACCCCAGTAGCCATCAATTTCTTTTACAGCAGAGAGCGTTGGAAGCATATACAATGCCTTGTTAATAATCGACTTAGGGGTGGCAATCGTTGGAGTTGTCTGCTTCGATTGCCGATAAGCTATTTCATTGCTCAATTTCAACCATGAAAAGATATTGGCATCGGTATTCATATTGACATTGATTCGGCTGAAATTGTTGTTTTTAATCAGCCCTTCCTGATCGAGGAAAGAGACTGACCCAAAATAAAGGACATCCTTGCCTCCGCCCGACAGCGTTACATTGTGATTTTGCATTCCGGCACTGTTGGCGATAGTTGCTTTTTTCCAGTCGGTGTCGTAACGGTTCCAATTATCTGGTTTAAGGGTGCGCTGGTCTTCAATCAATTTTATTCTTGCAGCACGGGTATCAGGAGAAACTGTTATCCCGGCATTGTCCCACGCATCCAGTTCGGCCTGCAGATAATCGGCCGCCTTGACCACCTCGGGCATATTCACGGGTTTTTGAATGGTAAAGCTTGTGCTGTAATTAAGTTTTACAGCGCCCGATTTACCACGTTTGGTCGTGATAAGGATGACTCCGTTTGAAGCCCTCGATCCATAGATGGCAGCCGAAGCTCCATCTTTCAGCACAGAAACACTCTCAACCGTGTTCATATCGACCTGATTGATATCCATCTGAATACCGTCAACCAACACCAGCGGAAAAGTGTTTGAATTGATTGAGCCAATACCACGAATACGGATATTAGCCCCGTCGGCACCAGGCTCGCCTGACGTTTGCTGTACGGTAACACCAGGCATTAGGCCCTGCAGCGCGGTTGAAAGAGAGGGAACTTTTCGTTTGATCAAATTGTCGCCACTGACTGCACTGACAGCGCCGGTCATAGTGGCCTTTTTCTGTGTGCCGTAACCCACCACCACCATTTCCTGAAGAGTCTGAGTATCATCGAGCAACACAATTCTTAGCGTTGTTTGCTTGCCTACAACCACCCGTTGAGAAGCAAAACCAACAAATGAAATCTGAAGCTCTGATTTTTCACTAAGAACCTGAATGGAAAAGTTCCCGTTTGCATCGGAAATTGTCCCGTTCGAAGTTCCAACTACCTGAACGGTAGCCCCTGGGAGGGAAATGCCCTGCGAATCCGTAATTTTCCCGGAAACAAGAATTTGAGCAGCAGCATTTTGAACACCGGCAAGAAGGAAAACAAAAAACGTCATTAAAAAGACTGTCTTTCGAATTCTAAATAGCTTTTCATTCAACTTTTTTTTCATAAATCTACTAAGTTAGAAATTGACTTTCATATAATTAACTCTTTTCTTTTTGGGCATTACTGTCAATCTTTTCCAGTGTTTTCCAGATTTGAAACAATCCGCGGGGAACATGAAAAAACCCTTTCCATTTTCCACCTTTCAAATCGAGCAAAACTTCACCCCGGCGATTGAGATAACCGTACCATTCCCCAAATTCAGGATCTCTAAAATGAGCCCAGGTATAGTTGTGGATGGTTTCAAACCATTTGCAGCAATCCGGATTTCCGGTTAGCTGATATCCTTTAATCAGTGCAATCAGGGTTTCGATGTGAACCCACCAGAGTTTTTGGTCCCATTCGAGCTGTTGGGTCGGATAGCCTTTTATATCAAGAAAATAGAAAATCCCCCCATACTCTTTATCCCATCCCTTTTCGATGGAACGAAGCAGGATTTCAACAGATTTTTCGATTAGCTGTGGGTCGTTCTTTCGAACGGCCAGGTCCATCATAAACCACATCGACTCGTTGACGTGGCCTGGATTCAACAAACGTCCCTCAAAAGAATCGCTGAAATGCCCATCCGGGGTCACATTCTCCAGGATCAGGCCTGTTTGAGGCTGATAAAAAACCTCCATCACTTCCTTAATTAACGGCTCAATCGCCTGATTAACCCGCTCGCTTCCCAGGATGTCTTCCATAATCAGGAAGAGATTGCACAGGATCATTGGCAACGAGAAGTTTTTTAAAGCCCTGGTGCCAGGGTAGGCTTTATTGTATTTCCCTTTAGGGTTATTTTGCCGGTCGATGATGTTGTTGATGGTACCAACGACAATCTCTTGGTAACGTTCTTCACCGGTTGCTTTATACAGTTCGCTAAATGCCATGGCTGCAAAACAATCGGAAAAAATATTGTAGGGCTGAACCAGCGGCTGTCCTTCGCGCGATAGTGAAAAATACCAGTTCCCATCTGCATCACGGCCGTATTTCTCCATGAACCCGGCGCCAAGTATGGCCATCTCCAGCCATTCTTTTTTCTTTTCCAACTGGTTGTAAAGCATGGAAAACATCCATACTTCACGTCCCTGAAGCCACATGAATTTATCGGTATCGAAAACTTTTCCCTCCCGGTCGAGGCAGGTAAAGTAGCCGCCAAATTCTTTGTCTGGCGAATGGGTAAGCCAAAAAGGGACCACCCGCTCAAGCAGTTCCTCTTTATATTGTGATGCCAGCCTGGTAAAGTCCATTGTTTTTAACTTTTTGATCCTGTAAATAT
>CAYWTT010000178.1:0-7431 GCA_964461245.1 uncultured Prolixibacteraceae bacterium
CCAAGGTGAAAGCTGCGCGGCAGCTGAAACCGCACAGGAGGTTTCAGACATACAGCCTATCATCACTTTCATATTCAAGGCCCTGGCAAGGGCGATCATCTTTTTGGCAGCCCGGATCCCGCCGCATTTCATCAGTTTGATGTTGATCCCGGAATAGATTTGGCTGGTCGGGACTACATCTTCCAAAGTTTGGAGCGCTTCATCCGCTATGATGGGCAGGGGGCTCCGGCTGGTCAGCCAGGCCAGGTCTTCTTTGGCTGTTTTGGGCATGGGCTGTTCTACAAAAACCACCCCTTTTTCAGCCAGCCAATTACACATTTCCAGCGCTTTCTGCCTGTCGGTCCATCCCTGATTGACATCCACGCACAAAGGCACGTCGCTGACCGACCGGATGGTCTCGATCATCTCACGGTCATTGTCACGTCCCAATTTGACTTTTAGTATTTTGAACATCCCGGCTTCCTTCACCTTTTGCCTGACCACCTCTGCCGTATCTATCCCGATGGTAAAGCTGGTATTGGGTGTCTTTTCCGGATTCAGACCCCACATCTGATACCACGGATATCCCAGCAGTTTGCCGGTAAGGTCGTGGAGCGCAATGTCGAATGAAGCCTTGGCAGCGTAGTTTCCGGCAGCCGACTGATCTACATAGTCCTGGATATCTTCCATCAGGAACGGATTATTGAACTGCTCCAGGTCGAGCCCTGACAGGAACCCGGTAACCGATTCCTGGGTTTCGGCCAGGTAGGGTGGGAGACTGGCTTCTCCATATCCCACAACCCCATTCCACTCGAGCTCGGTGAGCACATCGGGCGTCGTGGTGCGTGAACTCCCGGATAGGGTGAAAACATATTTAAACTTCAGATCATAACGCTTGAATCGCAATTTCAGCGGCATCTCTTTCCATGATTTTTTTGGTTCCGGAACAGGGGTGCAGCCAGGTATCATACCTCCTATTGCCACACTGCCAGCTGCCAATCCTGCGGATTTAATAAAGCTTCTTCGGTTTTCCATGTGAAAAGATCAATGTTGTTCAAATGGTTCAACGTTGTTCAAGATAATTCAAAGTTATTCAAGATAGTTCAAACAATCTGAATGCCAGGAACGGATTTTAACAAACGTTGAACCATGTTGAACACCCGAAGGGTTTTGAATAATGGTTGAACCTTTCATAATTCGCATTTCAGTACCATGGATGTTCTTTCACCGGCATGATCCCAAACTGGGCCGGCTGGCCGATGACCCGCCTGGCACCCACGAAGGTTCCTCCCAGGTACCTGCTGTAGTTGGCGCGTTGCGGATCCATACTGTTGATACGAACCCTTCCGGATGAATGGATCACCTCTCTGTTTCCGATATACAGACCGGTATGGATGATCCTGACCGGCTGCTTCTTTCCGAAGAACATCATGTCTCCGGGCTGCAGATTCTCAAAATTCATTCCCGGATCGATCTCCTGCCCGTGCTTGAACTGCTGGGAAGCATCCCTTTCCAGGATAATTCCGTTGAGGAACCAGACATTCTTCATAAAACCGCTGCAGTCAACCGCTTTAGATGAGGTTCCGCCCCACATGTATGGCAAACCCAGAAATTTTTTTGCAGTATCCACCAGTTTTTCTCCCGTGGTCTGATCCCTGTTTTTCCATTGGTCAAAACTGATCACCTGCTTCCCGGGGATAAACCCGGTACGGTGGTCGGGAAGGGAAACCTGGCAGTAACTTCCGCAATCGGCGGTTTTCACCAGGATGCTTCCGGCTACCAGGTCACTGACAATCCCGAAATCGACCGTATCCTTGTAAACCAGCCCGTAGTTACCGGGAAAGAACACCCTTTCCGATTTTCTCCATTGCTCCAGCTCCTGCTGATCCATGGTCTGGACCGAACTGCTTCCCACCCAGGCAAGGTAATGATCGGGAGTCTGCACAAAAAGCCAGTCGTCATCCGCTTTCAATATCCTGACCGGTGTACCCATGATCGCCTGCGAGGCCATTTCTGAACCATGGGAGGGTTCTGTTTTCAGGTTGGCCACACTCAGGGTCACTAACCCCCAGGGCTTTCCGGAGACTGATCTTTCCGGTAAAAGGATAATACTGTCGGTGACCGCTGTTTGTCTGCTTTGAGCCAGTTTCAGAATCTTCTTTTTCAATTCCGGAGAAAGGAGTTCTCCCTTCAGCATCAGCCTGTTGCCTGTTCCTTTTTTCACGGATACACGGCAAAAATCAACCCTTTTATCCGGCACAGCCTCTTTGCAAAATGCATCAAGCTCTTTCTGCAATCGCTCAATGCGGGTGGTCATACAACTCTGAAGGAGAAGCCATAGAAGGGGGAGTATCCACCATGTTTTTTGCATAAGTTGATATCTTGTATGATATGTTTGTTAAACAAAGTTAAATCCTATTCCGCTAAGGTTGACCAGCGAATTGATGTTTAACAACACAAATTTAACGACGGTAAAATGCAGCGCTTCACGTGGCAGGTGTCTGTTTATTCGTTGCTCAAATGGTTCAAAATGGTTCAGTCCACCGCAAAGGCACAAAGACGCCAAGTTTAATGTCTTTATTAAACGCCAACTGGTTTCCTATGACATAAATTGTTTAAACCGCAGTATTTCAACCAAGGGTGCAAAAAATATGGAGGGCGATTCTCTATCAGGATTTTACCCCTCCGGGGTATTTCTAACCCATCAACTTGATAATAACTGATATATAAACGGTTATCATTGATCGGTGACCGGTAATTAGGGATAGAATTTATAAATGTCTTTTCGTGGTAACAACCGTTCAAATATCAGCAGGTTATTTTTTTATTGTATACCAGCCCGGTAATTGCAGAATCTTAGCCTGTAATAATGGGTGTATCCTTTCAGCTTTTTTAGATCGGAAATTTCATTCAGATCCCTAAATCCAGGTGATTCTTCAAAAAGAAAATGTTTAATTTTTTTCCTCTCTTTTAACGGAATCCCGGCCAATTCTTTAAGAAAGGTTTTATGAAACCTGATTTCCAGGTTCATCTTTTTTCAAGGTTTTTATAGTATTCTTTTGCTTCGTTCAAGGAAAGCACTTCTGTAGGATCATTCTCTTCAATCAATTGTCCCAGAGCATAATCTTCCAATACCTGTTCAATTTTATTGAATGTTCTGAAATCAATTTGAACCGCTATCGGTCGTTTCTTCTCATCCGTCAGATATGTTTTTTTTATTTTCAGCATCCTGTTTGAATTGTACTGTAAATATAATAATTACGAAATGAATGGGTTCTTCAATGTCTAAAAATGTTCTCAGTTATCGTCCTGCCCGAATTGTAAAACAAGACGGTCATCGGTAGTCGGTTTGTCCTCGCAGGAAGATGTTACGTTTTCTTCTGTGTTCTTTTGTGTCTTCTGTGACCCCGCCCGGATGACGAAGGAGGACGGGTAAAAATTTCTGTTGTGCCCTGCTGTGCCTATTGTTTTTTTTTATTCCACCCGCGGATAATTCGGGATCTATGAACCGGCAGAGCAATATTCCACTTCCATATCGTAGTCCCATTGGTCGAAATAGAGGTTGCCTCCATGCCATTCCAGTTCGCCCCGCTGGAAGTCGACCGGTTCACTGCGCATGAATTTTTTGGCGGGAACAAACTCCGATCCGGTGGCATCATTCACGATAAGCCGCCAGGCATCGATGCCGGTCATATAATATTCCCTGACCCGGGGATCCCCTGCGGGCAGTCTTCCGTAGGACATGTCCAGCGGTACCCAGCCAACCCCTTCATAATATACTTCACACCAGTCGTGGAGGTTTACATTCCCGGGAGGAACCATCCATCCGCTCTGCCACCTGACCGGTATCCCGTTATATCGTGCCAGCGTCATGAACAAGAGGGTTTGCATCCCGCAATCCCCGTGCCGGTTTTGGATCACATATTCCGGAATGCAGGGCATGACCGAGTATTCAAGTGCCCCTGCCCACGGGATATTCTCATCGATCCAATAAAATATCTTCCTGACCTTCTCCAAAGGTCGGGTTTCCTCACCGACGATTGAATCAGAGAGTTTCCTGATCCTTTCGGTGAACACGATATGGGGCCTCTCTTCGGAGGTGTATTTCTGGTAAAGGGATGAACCGGTCTGGTAGGGTTTGATTTTCATTTTTTCCGGACTGAAATACTGCGCCGAAGGTGAGTAAGTGAGCTCCAGTTCAAACACAGGAGCCTGACCGCTCTCCACAGCCTGTTCCAGGTAGAGGGAACGTTGTCCTGCGGAATCGGGTGAAATGAAATGGTTCTCCGGTTTTGTCCGGATCAGTTTTACATTTTGCTGTCGGGAATGGCTTTCTTTTGGAAAGGGCATCCAGCAACGTATCGTTTCTCCTGGAGGAACGGCCCCGGGATTCACCGTGATCCGGTATCTGATCCTGATGTTCACGGGGTGAACCGGTTTGCCCGATCCGGCTGAGGAGTCCATGACCATCTGTGCCTCTCTGATCCTGAACCGGGCTGTTTCATCGGGTATAACGATTGTTATCGGGGTACCTTTTCTCTGCTGATGCGCAAGGAGAAGTTTCAGGTTGGAGGCTGCCCGGCTGAAATATCGTTTTTCTCCGTTAATTATCCTGTATTCCAACAGGTTGCCGGATTCCCAGCCGCTTTTTTCTTCCGGAGTGAAACTTCCCATAATCTTTTGTAACCGGTTTGTTATTTCGGTCTCTGAAAGGGAAAAGTCGAGCGATATCCGGCGGATCATTTCCGATAGGGAATCGAGCCGGCAAACAAACAGGGTGTCTCCGGAAAATACCTGTTTCAGGGAATCGGCCAGGTGACAAACTTTTTGGAAGTTGCCGGCAGCAAATTCCTTTTCGATTTTCTGCCATCCCGCTACGGGATCTTTTGTGGTTTTACAAGAGCAGACAATCACACAGACAATTATAACAGCGATACAATTTTTCATATATTTTGTTCTTTGTGGTTAGATTGTAATGTTCGATGCAGGGGATCGCAGTGACGCCCTAAGCTGAACGCAAAGGACCGCCGAGCTTCATTTAATGTAATCTTTGCGACTTCTGCGGTAAAAAATATTTTTACATCTAGGTAAAGGACTATAATAAATTGTGCAATATTGCATTTGTAATTTGATTTGAATTACTATACATTTTGATACTAATTTAAGTGAAAACCTTCATTTAAACCTGCTGGCAATGAAAAATCTGATGTATGTTTTAAGCTTGATACTTCTGTGTATAGTCCAGCCTGTAATGGCCGGGAAAGTACAAACCGGACTGGAGGTCTTAGAGAAACAGGATTTTGCCTTTTTGAAGGGGAAGAAAGTAGGTCTGATCACCAATCCCACCGGCGTCGATCATCAATTGCGGTCGACCATTGATATTCTGTATCATTCCGGAAAATGCACCCTGGTGGCATTGTTCGGTCCTGAGCACGGAGTGCGGGGTGACTATGCAGCCGGAGATTATGTTTCCAATTTCACCGATCCGGTGACCGGGTTGCCGGTATACAGCATCTATGGCAAAACCCGCAAACCCACCAAAGAAATGCTTCAGGGCATCGATGTGCTGGTTTATGATATCCAGGATATCGGTTCCCGTTCCTATACCTATATCAGTACGCTCGGACTGGCTATGGAGGCTGCAGCTGAAAACAACATCGATTTCGTGGTGCTCGACCGGCCTAATCCCTTGGGCGGCGTCAAAATGGAAGGAATGCTTGCCCGACCCGGATTCTTATCCTTTGTAAGCCAGTTCCCTATTCCCTATATTCATGGGATGACCGTGGGGGAGTTGGCGTTGTACCTGAATAATGAAGGACTTTTGTCCAACGGGATCCGATGCAACCTGAAGGTGATCCCCATGAAGGGCTGGAAGAGAAAAATGATCTTCGATCAGACCGGACTGCCCTGGATTCCCACTTCGCCCCATATTCCCCATAGCTATTCTCCCGTATTCTATCCCATTTCCGGGATTCTGGGAGAATTATACGGGATAAGCATCGGGATCGGATATACCCTTCCTTTCCAGTTATTTGCCGCTGAATGGATCGAAGCAGAAAAGCTGGCCGCCAGCCTGAATGCACTTAATTTGCCGGGAATGCTTTTCCGCCCGGTTCACTTCTCTCCCTTTTACGCTGTTTCAAAAGGGACCATGATCCATGGAGTGCAGGTTCACCTTACCGATTTCACCAAAGCCAACCTTACCCTCACCCAGTTTTATGTGCTTCAGGAGTGCCATAAACTGTGGCCAGACCGGAACATCTTTGAGATGTGCGACCAGTCCCGGCTTAACATGTTCGATAAAGTGTGTGGATCGGACACCATCCGGAACATATTCTCCAAAACCTTCACGGTGGAATCGATTGAGAAAATCTGGATGCAGGAAATCCTGCCATTCCGTGACAAGGCGAAGCGGTACTTTCTGTACAGGTGAAAAGTACGGATACGGGACCGCTTACCGGCGTTCACCAGGTAGCGGGTTACCGGTTGTTGGCAGAAATCTGCGATCTGAAGTCTGAAATCGTTTCGCGGTGGACTCTTTCGCTCATTTCACCCAGCTCCTCGCCCGGCAATACTTAATTCTGATTATCTCCTTCATTTTTAATATCTTTGTTGAGAATCAGCCAGCAGAATGTATTGAACAGGTATTAAGGAACCCAGGTAATATGAACAAATATTTCCTTTTTTTCATTTTTACTTTTCTGGTGAAGATGGGAAGCGCAACAAATTATTATGTCTCTCCCACTGGTTCTGACAGCAATGCCGGTACTTCGCCTGAAGCGCCGCTGCTTACCCCGGAAAAGGCTCTGATTCGGGTTGCGGCCGGAGACACCATCTGGATGAGAGAGGGCACCTTCCCGCAAACAGTCACTTTAAGCCTCAGTAAAAGCGGCAGTGAAACCAAAAAGTATTATTTGAAGGCATTCCCCGGAGAACACCCGGTACTCGATTTTTCAGCTGCCGGATCTGGGAAACGGGGTATCACGTTATCGGGAAGTTATTGGGTGATCAGAGGATTGGCCATCACTAGGGCCGGTGACAACGGCATGATCATTTCGGGTGGTGCCTATAACCTCATTGAGAACTGTGCTTTCTTTGAGAACGGAGACTCCGGACTTCAACTGGGTGCAGGTGCACACGATAACCGGATACTCAACTGTGACTCCTATTACAATGCGGATCCGCCGGATTACGCAGATGCCGATGGTTTTGCCCCGAAGATGGACACGGGCAGCAACAATTATTTTTATGGGTGCCGTTCCTGGGGGAATTGTGATGATGGCTGGGACGGGTACCTCCGTGGAACCGATAAGGTGAGCACTATTCTGGAAAACTGCTGGACCTGGGGCAACGGCTGGCTGAAGGACGGGACCAATCCTGGAGATCAGGCCAACGGCAACGGATTCAAAATGGGGGGAAGCGACGATAAAAGCCTCCAGCACAACTTCACGG
>CAYWTT010000179.1:0-7410 GCA_964461245.1 uncultured Prolixibacteraceae bacterium
ACCCGGCCTGGGCCAGACAATTTCCCTTCAAAAAAAGGAGTAAAACAAAAAAAATGGCTGGTTTCATACGTTCTATTTTCAAAAGTTTTGTTCCAACTATTTTGTGCCGGCAGGTTTAGGAAACTCGCGTATGGGACTGTATCGAATATAGGATTCGAATATCTCTTTGTCCGGACCAACCATCCGGGGATCTGCCGATTTCACCAGCTCCTGCATCAGCGCCTCCTGAAGTTCCTTCTGAATTGCGGCATAATCCGGATTCCCGTACAGGTTGGTCAGGTTGAAGGGATCTTCCTTTACATTGAAAAGTTCATACTCCGGACGTTTTGCATGAGCCAGGTCGAAGTACGGCCTGATGGCATCATCAGCCACGTTCTCAATGATAAATGATTTCGTGGGAGCAGCGTCAATATCGGTGAACGCCCATTCGGAATGATGCTTCCCGTTTTCGTCGATACCATAGAGAGGCATTAGCTCGTTTGTTCCTGGCTTCAAGCTTTGGGGATCGCCAGCCGGCCAGCGGTCGGGTATGATGTTCCAGATAAGCAGGAAGTCGCTACTGCGGATAGCTCTTTGCGGGTATCCCCAATTGAGGTAACGTGAACTGGAGTGCCTTTCTCTTCCTGCAAATACGAATTTCTTATCCGGGTCAATCTTTCCCTGTTTTTCGGACTTCAGCAGGTTCATGATACTTTTGCCAGAAATGGGCAACATGCCTTCCGGGCTGGTTTGTGTCAGTTCCAGAATAGTGGGTGCGATATCGGCAAAACTGACCGGATCCTCCACAATCCTACCTCCGGGAAATCCTTTGGGATACATGACGGCAAACGGCACGTGAATGCCATATTCATAGCAGTTCGCCTTTGCCCTGGGGAAAGGCATCCCGTTATCCGCCGTAACAATGATCATGGTGTTTTCAAGCTCTCCGATCTCCTCCAGGTAATTGATCATACGCTGAAGGTGAAGGTCAAACCACTCTATTTCCACGGCATAATCGAGGAGATCGCCGCGCACTTCCTCATGGTCGGGGAAGAATCCGGGCATCCCGGCATCGACAAAATTTTTTCCGTTACGTTTCCAGGAGTCTTTTTCATAGGCTCTGTGCGGTTCAGTAGCCCCGTACCAGAAAAAGAATGGCTTATCCTGGCGGACGTTCTCCATGAAGTACTTGAAGTTCTCAAAATAATTGACTTGTCCGATACCGGTTGCCGTGCGTTCATCTTCAGGAGAGCCGTTAATATACCGGATGTTGCTGTGGGCGATTCCCCCGGCATCGGTAGGCCTCCACAGGGAGTCGTTCTCATCCCGGGCATACTGGAAAGGGCCGACCCCTTTGCCGGTTCTGCCGGTCACATAACCATTGGCATCGAGCAGGTCAATAAAGGGAACGTACTTCTTCATCCACGAGGAGGCGTGCTGGCCCGACTGCTCATTTTGCCAGTGATAGCGGCCTGTTACGATGGTGCTTCGAGAAGGTGCACAACCCGGAGAACCGGCCATGCAGCTGGTAAAATAGATACCTTTCCTGGCCACACGGTCGAAAGCGGGAGTTTGTACAAACTTGGAGCCTGCGAAGCTGGTGTGGGCAAAGGTCTGATCATCGCTGATGGCAAAAAGAATATTGGGACGACTATTTACCTCTTTTTTCTGTGGAATACAACTTGAAAGTTGAATTGCAGCAAACGCTAATGATGTGACAACAATTGGTTTCATTTATAAAATATTTATATTGATCTAAATATATTTGACGATAGACATTTACTCTTAAAGAATAAAAAATAATTATCCCTTTTGCATTTTAATCCAATACACTAATTTCCATGCATTTAAACCGACTCTAATCAACAACTCTCCTATTAGGCCACAACTCCAAAGCATCCCTAATGATTCTTTGTGAATAGCCAAAATTGGCACCAGTATCATCAGATCGAAAATTTTTCAACTCAAACATTCTCCAATCTTCTATAGTTAAAAAATTATCGGTGTGACTGTATTGTAATGCATTTAAAGCAAACAGCATGACATAGCTATTATCAATATCATTTATCTCTCTCATCAAGCTATAAAAAGCCGTCTTAGGATCACCACATACCCCCAAAGCCTGTGCAGCTATAATACGATTGGCGGCAAAAAGATCGTCGCTAATCATTTGTTTAAGTACAGCCTGAACATGCTGACCATCGTTACGCAATCGAAAAATCCCATACGCAGCCCAATAACGGAGAACAGGATTATTACTTTTTGTATACTCAATAAATTGTTTGAGATTTTTGGGATGTCCAATGCTGGCAAGCTTGGCTACTTTAAGAATCTGCTCGACCGGATAATTTTCACTCTGTGCATATTCATATATAGTTTTATATGCTTTATTACTACCGATCAAATCGTGAAACATTGGTTCTGGTATCAAACCAACATCCCGTGTTTTTATCATCCATCGGTCTGTTTCATCTGAAAGTTCTTGAACCAATTTTTTATACTCAGGAAGATCTGCCAGATTATTAACATGCCAGGGGTCATTTTGAGTATCAAAAAACTCAACAACAGGCTTCTGCTTGTAAAACTGAGACTGGATTTCATTACAAAGTCCTTCTGTATAATGTTCTTCCCAAGCTTTCCAATTAGCTTGTACTTCATAACCATACCGTGTATCTCTTCCATTAGGCCGATGAGGCATAAAGTTTCTAATGAAATAATAGCGTCCATCGGTAACAGCTCTTATAAAATCATATCGTTCACTCATCCTATCCCTATAAAAATGAACATAGTCTGGTTCTTTTTCTATTTGAGATCCCATAAAAATACGCCCCTGCATTTGTTCTGGTATTTTGCTGTCGGTTATAGCAAGTAATGTTTTTGCAAAATCGACAAAGCTTACCAAACGATCATCTATCCCACCTGGTTTTATTTTAGACAAATGCCTCCACTTTTCAGGAAAATAAATCATGAAAGGAACATGAGTACCAACATTATAAATATATCTTTTGGCCCTCGAAAGTTGGCCACCATGATCAGAATAGAAAAACACAATGGTGTTATCGTCTAAATTCGCTTCTTTAAGTTCCTGCAGCAAGCTTCCGGATAGTTTATCCATCAGTGTTATCAGATCATGTAAACGCGCCCAGTCTTCTCTGAATTCAGGCAAATCCGGATGGTAGGGAGGTAAAATGATATTTGCGGGATTATCCCTAGGCCTAGTCGGTATTTGTTTATTACTAACATAATCCAATATTCTATCTTTACTTAGCTGGCTTTCATGCGTTACGGTAATATTAAATACAGCAAAAAAAGGTTGCCCCGGTTTTCTATTTTTATAATGTGCCTTATTACTCGATTCATCCCAGAGAGTTGAGTCATTTTCAAAATTTGAATTATAATCTTTTTTACTATTATTAGTACAATAGTATCCAGCTTTACGAAGAATTTTAGGGTATGCCGGAATCTCCACAGGTAACTGTACATGACTTCTCATCTGATGGGTACCTATTGTTGAGGCATACATACCCGAAAGAATAGTTGACCGGGCTACAGCACAAACAGGAGCGTTAGCATAAGCATTTGTAAAACATATACCCTTTTGTGCCAGAGCGTCGAGATTAGGGGTCAAGGCCTCTTTGCTGCCATAACACCCCAAATAGGGACTTATATCTTCACAGGTAATCCAAAGGATATTCGGACGATGCTCTTTTTTCTCCTCACGTAAATTAATTACTTCAGGTAGCACTGCCCTAACATCTGTAAAAGTCAGTAGAACAAGTGCTAGTAATAAATTTATTTTTCTCATCGCTAATAAAATTACGGTATGTAATTAGCACCCCTGGTAAAAATCAGTGGGTGCTAATTTTAAAGATAGTTATTCGCCCGAGTACACCAAAGGCGTTATATTTTTTTCGGTACCTGGATACCCCTTATTCTGGTTAATAGTCCCACCAGTATTAGAATTTATTGCATAAGACGGGACTGGCCAAAAAATATGATAAGGAGAACAAGTAAATAAATTACCATAAGGAGTTTTTACTCCTTTGTTATAAAAATCACTTATTTCAACTACTCTGTCATACCAAAAATTATCATCATGAATGCTACCTGTAGTATAGGTTTTCCCATTATAACATTGGATGCCTGTTCTGGCATAAATAATCGCGATACGGGTAAGTTCAACTTTTCGTAACTCTTCGTAATACAGTTCACGAGTTCTTTCATCTAAAACAGCTTGAATCTTCTGTGTTTGCAGATCGCTAGCAGAATACATATATTGGGCATTCGCCCTCTCTCTAATCACATTTATATCAGCAGCTGCTTTTTGCCACTCCTCTTTCCAGACGTATGCCTCTGCCCGTAATAAATATGTTTCAGCCAAACGAAAAATATACCAATCTCCAGGTCCTCCCTGTGGTTGTACTCTATCCGGATCAGGAACCCAAAGCTTATAGTGTGCCCAACTGAACCATGCTCTAATTGTATCAATACACAGTAATGTGCCATTATCACTATACAATCTCAAATTTTTTCCATACCAAGGGTTGTTACTACTTTTGAGTGCAGGGCTATTATAAACCAACATTTCCATTGTAACCCAGTTTCCATTATCCGTGCGGTGACGGTAGTCGATAAAATCCTCGTTCCCGTTTTTGGTCCAGACACCTCTCTGCGCATAAAATGTTGGACGAACCCGAGCAACCCCACGTCCATATTTTTCAACCAATCCAATTTCATTTCCAGCCTTATCAGACATGCCATTGGCACCATTCGGGGTTTTAATAATGCCTGTTTGTCCATAATTTGGAACAACATTGCGCATTGAATTAACACCAGAAGTATTGCCATCCATTCCATACCGATCAATGGCCAGCAATAAACCTTCAGAATTACCTGCAATGCTTTTATTCTCTATCCGAAATAGATCCCAGATTACATCTTTATTGGCAATATTCTTATCGACGCCAAAACGCTGGGTGATCAATTTGTGAACTCCCCCATCAATAATCTCAGTAGTTAGCCGGATGGCATCATCAAATCTTCCTTCTAAAAGATAATACTTAGCAAGCAGCTGTTTACATGCAGCTTTAGTTACCTGCCCTTTTTTTACCTTATTAGCTTCTGGGACATTTTGTACAGCAAACTCCAAATCTTCAATCATTTTCAACCAGATAGATTCTTTAGTGGTTGAATAAAAATCAAGTTTAGGTACAGTTAGCTCTTCAAGCACCAATGGGACATCGCCAAATTGTAAAGTTTTTGCATAATAGCGATAGGCGCGTAAAAAGTAGGCACTACCCAATAATGCTTTTTTGGAAGCATCAGACTTAAACTTAGCATTGTCAATCCTTGAAATAACAGTATTACAATCCTTGATGATCCGATAAGATTCATCCCAATACCAGCCAATTTTAGTGGAAGAATTATGATTATTTGCTCCATCTGGAAGCATCTGATTGTTCAAGTCCTGCCAAGGTGTAGCCTTATCTGTAGATCCATCCACCGCAACATCTGAATACTTGAGATTGACTAAAAAAGGTGCTTGATCGGTACAATATTCATCCCTCAACTTCGACAGGGCGTTATCCAAAACTGCCTGTAATCCTTCTTCATCAACCAATACGTTTGCTGGTGCATAAAACGACAGCGGTTGAGGTTCCAAAAAACTTTCGCTACAAGAAAGCATCAAGAGAAATACCAAGATGGCACTTCCTGTTTTCATATGTATCGTATTTATTTTCATTGTAATCAATTTTATTTAAACATAAAAAATTAACTTAGATTGTCAGATTTAGTCCAAAGGAATAAATACGTTGTGCCCTTGTTCCATCTTCAGGATCTCCAAATTTCCATTCAGGTGCCCACAGACCAGCATTTCTGATGTTAAATGTCACCTTCATATTATTAATGAATGTTTTACTGAGTATCCTTTTAGGCATATGATAAGCAACCGCAATGTTTTCCAGCCTAATGTACGAACGGTCAAACCAAGCAGTATAATTCACTCCTTTGGCAGGAGCAGACCTCAACCTGGCATATTTGTCCACTTGATTGTTTGGAGTCCAGTAAGGGATATCCCAAGAGTTACGACGATCTTCAATATGATTATCATGTTTAGCCAAATCATAAGCAGACTTCTGGCCCCACAAAGAATAAAGGATAAAAGAAGCTTCGATGTTTTTATAAATATAAAAATTGTTAGTCAAAGTCCAGGAGAAGCGCGGCTCGCGATATCCTAAAAACTGCTTGTCTTCGTCAGTCAACAATCCATCACGATTAAAGTCCAGTAATCTAAAATCACCTGGAGCCTGATTCCACTTAGCAGCTTCTGCTTCTTCACCAATTTTCCATGTCCCTATGATTTTATAATCCCAAATAACATCCTTGGCTTGTCCAATAAACCAGTTGTTAGTTATGTCATCTGGTTCTTTCTTCCCAATAACATTCCCATCTTTGTCCAATACATCATGCTTTTCACCTGTAATAGAAACAATTTTATTTCTGTTTAAAGAAAAAACCAGATTTGATCTCCATTCAAGCTTACTCCGCTTCGTATTTAAACTATTCAAAGCTATTTCCAATCCCTTGTTTTTTACTTTTCCAAGATTGGCATAAACCCGGTTAAACCCAGTAATGGTTGGCAATTCTCTATTAACAAGCACATCAGTAGTTGAAACATTATAAGCTTCTAGTGAACCACTCAATAGACCATCAAACAAATTAAAATCAACACCTAGGTTCATTGCCTCTGTCCTTTCCCATCTGAGATTTTTATTTTCCATTGAATTAATCACCAATGTTGGAACAATTACTGCATTTCCATTCTGATCTGCATTCAAAGATTTTCCGGTAGCAATTCTGGAAAGGGCAGCATAATTAGTAATCGCACGGTTACCGTTTACTCCCCAAGACATCCTCACTTTCAAATAATCAACAAAATCAATTTTAAAAAAATCCTCTTCAGTAATCACCCAACCCAAAGCCGCAGCTGGAAAAGTTGCTCTTGGATTGGAATAGCCAAATAATGAAGAACCATCTCTTCGAATCGACAACGTTAACAGATACTTGTTATTATAGCCATAATTTAATCGAGCCATCAATGCATCTGCCGTTTGAACCTGATCATTACTCGACAAGACTGGTAATGTGCCAGTCGACATATCATGATACCCCAAAACATCGTTTGGGGAAAAACTACGGTTGGTCATTCCATCCGAATCAAGTTTAAACTTTTCGGCATTGGCAAGCAAAGTAAGATCAACTTTGTGAACATTAAAAAACATCCTGTTCCAGTTTATGATATTGTCAATCTGCCATTCTCTTCGTAACGAATTATCACGCGAAGCATCTCCACCATATAATCTCCATGACGGATGTTGAGATGAATTATGAATATATCCCAGCTAAGTTAGGTAGTATAGAATATCATCA
>CAYWTT010000180.1:0-7358 GCA_964461245.1 uncultured Prolixibacteraceae bacterium
A
Source organism: uncultured Prolixibacteraceae bacterium (assembly GCA_964461245.1). Taxonomy (GTDB): domain Bacteria; phylum Bacteroidota; class Bacteroidia; order Bacteroidales; family Prolixibacteraceae; genus UBA1413. The sequence continues at coordinate 2 of CAYWTT010000180.1, forward strand.
TTACCAACAATAATTTTTTGGATAAATTTTGCGACATTCGCAACACCTTCCTTTCCCTGACTTAACAGGATTTTTTTATTTTTGGGTATAAAAAAGCGTCCCCGGAGGGACGCTTTGGTTTAGACTAGGATATTTTCTCTCTTTTGCTTTTCCACCCATTGGGCCAAAGCATTGAAAATTTCTTCCGGACCGCCCTTTAAAGGGAAGTCCTTGAATATTTTATTTTTGGTTTTAGGATCCATGTAAGATATTTTTTCCGTAACGTTTTTTGATACGTTACCGATTATTATTAGACCAATGTTTAACTGCCTTTCTGCTTCGTTCACTTACATCACCCCCGCTACCGGCTGCATATTGAACCGTCTTGACGAAACAACGGTTTTTTCATTGGAAACGTCTTCAACCTTTCTCAGGCGTCTGCCGCCTTTTTCGACGGAACGTTTCATTTCGGCCTGTTTAACGGGGTCTTCACAGAATTTCGTGAGATTCCTTTCAGCTATGGCACGGGCTTGTCTGACTTCATCCATGACTTCACCCAAAAGAACCTCATATTCTTCAACTAAACCCAAAACAGCATCAGCTTCAGCTTTAAGCCGGGCTTGGGCGCGTTCCTTTGCTTTGTCAGGATTGTTTGCAAATGCAATATTTTCCTGTTGTTCCGTAACAGTCTTTTGCAGTTTTTCTATTGCGTATGCTACGGCATCTGCGCTCAATTTCTTTCTCTGCTCAAGGGTGTTTACGATGGGAATAGTGTCAATAAACAAAATCCCCCCGCTATTCTCCAGAGCAGGATTTTGAGAAATAGCCATCTGGTTGATTTCCTGTGCAAAGGCTTCCAGTTTTTCTGCAAGATACTCTCTGCTGGCAGGGATATTCCAGAGGGAGCTTATCTTACGTACCGGATTTCCCGCGTCAGTCAGCAGCTTGACTACTATATCTCTGACCTGCTGAGAGGAAAGATAATTCACAGCGCTGTCAAACAAGCCCCGGAGTTCCATAATCATTGCTGCCAGCCAATCCGGGCAATAATCAAAGTTTCCAAACGGACCAACCGCAATCTCAAAACGATTTAACTCTTTATCAAAAGTTAACCGTGCTACTTTGCGACCATCTGAAACTTCTTTGTTCTCCTGGTCAACTTCAATCAGCATAACAACTCTTTCCACTGAGTCTTTATCGTCGCTGACCCGGATAACATCGACTTTTTGCCGCATCCCATCCTGTTCATAGTAACCGTTCAATTTGGTTGTAAGCCGTCTGAAAACATCGGGCGGACTTGGGCGATGGGGACTGTATTGCTGAATCCCCATATTATAGAGTATAGTAATCACGTTATCATAACGCATTTTGGCATTTTCCAGGTTATAAAACTGGTAAGCCAGCCGTACGCCAATATATTCATGGCTTCCTACGGCTCCTATAATTCCTTTTGGATCAAATAAATTCATGATTCTAACCTCCTTCCCCGACTTAACGGGATTTTTTATAACATCATCAATTCACCGTCGATAAAGGCCAAAAATAATAATTCCCCGTGCTTTGGACAGATTATTTGATAAGCATTTATTTGGTTATCCATATCATCCAAAATATATAAATGCAGGCATTGCCCGCATTCGGGGCATTTCATGACCCTATCTCCGGTCGATACCCTTCGCAAAGCATAGCTTCGCAAAAGGTTCTTTCCCATTTCAGACATTCTTCTCTGGATGGGTCAGAGTACAGTTCTTTTCCATCCGGCAAAGCTACTATCCACTCCTGCCGGATTGGGTCAAACTCGATTGTTGTGGCGCGAACGACCGTCAATTTACCGAGTTTTTGCAGGGGAATCGTATCAGTGTATAATCCCTCAATCTTACCGTCCGGGCGAATGTAAACAGCGGCCATTAGTTACGCACCTCCTCTTTGAGCAAGGGGGCTTCGTAATATTCTGGCTTTTTGTTTTCTTCTACTACTTTGCCCAGCGATTTCAGAAACTTTGTTGCTTCTTCACAACTATTTCCGCTATAGCCCTCCGCTTCAACGCGGATTTTGCCGTCTGGGGAGATAGTAACGATGATCTTTTTCATCTATAACACCCCCTTCAAGTACGGTTCGCCGGTCATTTCTATGCGGATACTCCCATCTTCCAAGATGGCTTCCGTGTACTGCAAACCCTGAACCTGGGCGATTTCCTGCATCAGGAAATAATTGTACAGCTTTGTGAATTTGCTGATTTTTGCATCAGCCATATTTGCTTCTGCAGCTTTGTATCCTTGCTGCTTTTCAATTTCCGGGTACATTTCTTCGGCTTTTTTGAGTACATTGGGGTCAGCCAGATACTTTGAGATGTGGTTATCCCAGAAATCTGCTACTACGGCATAGGCTCCATCCGGTTGCTTTTGGAATCCGATGTCATAATCTCCCGGCAGTTTCATTACCAGATCACATTTTGTTGTCTGACCGCCATAACCTCTGCACTTTGTTCTGTGCCGCATATAATATCCCATTGCTTCTGCGGCTTTCATGAGAGCTTTCTTGCTCTCAAAACGTGTTTTTACTGAGAACCAATGTGACATTTTACCACTCCTTTCCCCGACTTAACGGGATTTTATTTATTTTTAAACATAAAAAAGCGGCCTGTAGGCCGCTTTTTAAGATTATTAATTTGCGTTCAGCCTGGCATCTACTAAATCTGCTAGATGCACTATTTTGGCTTCCTGAGTTGAGGGTTCAACAGGAGATCCCCATTCTTTTAAGCCATGATGGGAAGCTATGATATGCAGTAAATGCTGGGCTGTGTCATGGTCTAAATACTTATCTACATAAGGTTTCAGTATCATCATTCCCAGGGGGATATGATCGATCATCTTCCCGTCCATAGAATACTCTATTGCACAACCGTCCCAGCTATATGCCTGTATCTTGCCGATGTCATGCAAAACAGCACCGGCAATAATCAAGTCTGTGTTTACAGGCTGTTTTTGACTGGATGAAAGTGTAAGAGCAATGCGGGTTACGGACAGCGTATGTTCCAGAAGCCCTCCCAGATAATTATGATGATGAAAAACTGCAGCAGGAGCATCAAAATATTCCGCTTTGAAGTCCTCGTAGATTTTTTTCACCATTATACGAATTGAAGGGGTCTGGATTTGCCCTATATTACTTTGCAGCCGAATTTGTAAATCATTCCGGTCGCCGGGATATGTCGGTATAAACTCGGCTTTATCGTATTCATCTTCCTTTGCGTCGCGGAATCGTGATATTGTTATCTGGGGACTGCCGTTATATTCCAAAAGTACACCTTCAACTTTTATTACAGTGCTTTCTTTCGGCAGCTCACCATCATAATCCCATATCCTTCCCATGATCTGTTCCGCGCCGTCATATACCTGCAAGTCTGCATAAGGCTTTCCAGCTGAGGTATGTCTTATACTGGCTTTACGCACTACGCAAAAACCAATAAATTTGTTATTCGGACAATCTTTAAATTTCATTTTTTACCTCCCTAACCCAATAGGATTTATTTTCGCCTTTTAAAGCAAAGTGGCCAGAAATTCCACCAGAGCATTGGCACAACATATGCCAAATACTACCAGAATAACAACTATCCAGTCATAAATAAAATTCATTTTTCACGCCTCCTTGCCCCCTTGCGGGGGCTATAGTATGCCCCCATCCGGGGAAAAGGTACGCGCGTACTTATAATCTTAACTTTCTTGTGTACGCATTTACTTGTGTTTCCGGAGCAACCATTTCCGGGAAAGACGCCAACCTTGCCCGGGACTTGCCCCATTCTCTCATTTCAGCTATTTGTTCTTTCATAGTCACAGACAAGGGACTGGTTTCCTCGGCAGCCTCCAATAATATCTCCGTGGATATATCCACTTTTCTGCTGAAGGCGCGGAACAGCCCGGAGATTACGATCTGCTCAATTTCCGAGCCGGTATATCCGGAGGTTTCCTTTGCCAGTTTGGGAATATCAAAATCTTCTATATTTCTGCCTTTTCGGGATATATGGATTTTAAATATTTCTTCCCTTTCCTGTTGGCCAGGCAGATCAACGAACCATATTTCATCAAATCTGCCTTTACGCAATAATTCAGGCGGCAGTGCTCCAATATTATTTGCAGTGGCAACCACAAATACCGGAGCTGTAGTTTCCTGCAGCCACGATAAGAATTGACCGAATACACGGGTTGAAACTCCTGAATCACTGCTGCCGCCTACTCCAGCAAAGAATTTTTCCACTTCATCGATCCAAAGAACAGCAGGAGCCATATGTTCAGCAATTTTCAGGGCTTCTTTCATACGCTTTTCTGATTCTCCAACGTACTTGTCTAGTACATTTTGGAGAGAAAGCAGCGGAAAGCCTAATTGCTTTGATACAGCTTTCGCAAACAATGATTTTCCTGTGCCCGGTATGCCAAATACCAGACAGCCTTTCGGATATGGCAGACCAAACTCGCGGGCTTCCGGAGAAAAGGCTTTCCCTCTTTCCCACATCCATAATTTGATCTGATCCAACCCCCCGATATTGGGGATGTTATCCGGTTCAATGAGTTCCATGGTTCCGGATTTTTTGAGTATTTGCGCTTTTTGACGCTTGACCTCAGACACCACTTCCGGAGTTATCTCCAGTTCGTTTTTGACCAGAGCAAGGGCGATCATGTTTTCCGCCTCACTCATGGTCAGCCCAACGGCTGCCTCAACCAAACTGGGGCAGAGTTCTGAATCGCTAAAGTCGCCTAAACCAGATATAATATTCTGAATTGCTTCTTTGTCAGGAAGTTCAAAATCCAGAATCAATATTTCCTTTTCAAGTTCAGGCGGAATCTCCCCTGACGTTGAGATAAAAACAAGGGTGATACCATTGGCCTTGCAATACCCCAGAGTTCTTCTCAATTTCTGCTGTACTGCCGGATGCTTCATCATGGGATTAAAATTGTTGAAGGAAACCAGCGAGTCCGTTAAATTGACCTCTAATGCTTCCAGCATTGCAACCGGGTTTTCAGGTCCAGCTAACTTTTCTTCGCCTTTTTGCAACCCATCAACAAAGTCCCAGGTTAAATAGTACATATTGCGGGATTTAGCCAGCTCAAAGACTTCCTGGCCGACTCTTTCCCACTCGGTTGAGTTTACCGCTACTGCCGGTACGCCAGCTGATACGCAGGCGTTGAGGAATGTTTTAAATGATTTCATTTAAAATCTCCTCCCTTCCCCGAGCAGATTTCATTTTCTTGCGAAATTTGCGGCACTCCAATTTCAGTTGTTCTTTTTTCCGATTCTTCTTCTGGTTTTCTGTAACAATAAGTGCTACAGTTTTCATAAAACCACTTCCTTTCCCCGACCTAACGGGATTTTATTTATTTTTGAGCATAAAAAAAGCCTGACTATAAACATCGGTCAGACTTGCTTATCGTTAAACGCACTTTGCCCCTCACGGTAAATTCAAATTTTTGACCCCCACCCTATTTGAATTTCTCGTTGGTGCATTAACTATTTTACGTGCTTTCCCCGGCCCTGCCGGTTGTACTTAGCATATGCTACCTGCGAGGATATCCGAGTTAGCTTTTCCAAAAACTTTATTTTAAATAATTATAATCTTATAGATTATAATTTTCAAGCCATTTCATCAATAAGTTTACAGGGGTTGTATGGAACCGTTCTTATACTGCATAAACTCCGTCAAATACTTATCAGTGGTGTAATATACAGGCACATAAATATCGATTTCCTCTGCTATTTGGCTTATAAGCCTTAAATTGGGCGTTACCACTATCATCCCCCGACAACTCAACTCTACCTCGGCTTTTAATGTTTTGACCCGCGTATCGTACTTCCGGGGACACCATAATGCAAATTTCTGGTCTATTAATTCGATCTCTCCAACCAATAAACCTTTAGATACCCAAAAGTGCAGGTCCAATACTCCATTCGCAGAACAAAATTCATTGGCTGCAATAAATTCCAGGGCTTTTGTGCAGGATATTTCAGGTATTATTTTGCGAGTTACCCTGAACCCTTCCGTTCCAACAGTATAGCCAGAAATTGTTTTTTCACCTTCTTTGGTAATATCATATCTTTGCAAATATTTCATATCTGCCAGTTTCATGAGTCTTCTTCTGGTCTTATTGACACCGTTGATGGGGAAAAACCTGGCGATTTGCCTGTGAGTCATAAAAATACGCTCGTTTAAAACCCGCAAAATCGGTTCGCCCCATTCGGGCAAGTCTCCCCACGCTGTGCCAGGGATTTTCGTAAATGTTGTTTCCATGGATTACCTCCTAATTATAGGAAACCGAATTTCACTTATATTACAATCGGCTTCGATATGTCATCATATTGTTTATATTTCAAAGCATATACTATTCTTTTTGCTCAGGTGATTGTTTTTTAATTTTTTAGTATTAAACTACCTTGGCATTACTTTTCGTTCGTTGTGGGGCATTTTTGAAGGTGTTGTTTTTTATTCTTACGCGACAACGTGACAACGCGACAAGTTTATGCGTATTTTTTTATTGGTTGGTTGCTTTCTTCCAAAACCCGATACATGAATTTATTAAAACTGGTTGTATTTACTTCTTTAATATGGGGGGCTTCTAAAAACTCTTTTTTGGTAATAATGTGAACCTGTCCCCCTTCTTTGCAGCGGGTTAATGCCGTGAATAACAGGCTTTTATTTTTAAAAGCTACATCAAACTTTAAATCGCTTTTTACTGCTGAAGGTACCAGGCAATATACATTTTGTCCCTATGGAATAATCTGCTCCTTCTATGTTTAATATCTGATCTTTGTGCTTGCCGGTAAGAACTAAAAATTTTAATAATGTTTTTTGGTTTTTTATTTCCTGTCCTATTACTTGTCCATATATTGTTTCTATTTTCATCAACTCCTTTAATTCTCGCCATGAGCACCGATCAGCAGATTCTGCCGGGCCTTACAGCCACCGGAGATGGTAGAGTATATAGAAAAGTATTGGCAAATATATAAAGAAGACTATAACCATTCCTTAATCCCTCATAGGATGTTTAAATACGCCTCGCACCAAAGCGTAGACCGAACTCCATGTTTCAATCCCTCAGCATAGGATGTTTAAATACCCGTAATATAACCATTTATTCGACTTTTTTGCAAACTTGCGTTTTATTAACCGTTAAATTGGTTTTTTGATTTATCAATATATTTTTGTCGTCGCTGATCCGGGTTTATGACGCTACTACAAATCGACGGCAGTTATATTCGGTACTGTCGTTTCGACTGGCGGCGCCCAGCAAAATTCTTTGTTTCCCGGATACCAATAAGGGCGCGGACTGCAGCATATATTTTTAGCCAGGGTTTATCCGGCCAATCTGCCACAGGCAACATCCGTGCCGGC
>CAYWTT010000181.1:0-7352 GCA_964461245.1 uncultured Prolixibacteraceae bacterium
TCACTAAAATCAGTAAGGAGATCACTCCTCCCCGGAATGGTTTGATTTTCTTCCAAAAGACACCTCGGCTTTCGGTCTGTAACTGATTTTTCATTTTGTCTTTAAATTTTATAGGATATAATATTGGTATAGTTGAAATTTATGGTAATTAAATATAAGTCTTTTTTTTAATTTTTCGTTTATTTCATATCAATTAATGCAGGCGAATTTGCATAATCCTCATTTTAAACAATCATAAATATTCCGATTGTTAAATCGCCAACAAATATAACATTTGAAAGCATAGTGTGGTCTCCCAAACAGAATGAGAAAAGAATGCGCAGATGATTTTTCAGATATCTAACTGACATTTTTGCAGTGCATTGATTAAATAGCCTGCCCGTTCGTTCAGGAGTGATTCTATCCGAATTTTAAAAGGGCAAGCATTGCAGATTGCGCAGAGTTCTATTTATTGTGGCGCGTTTTCTTAAGAAGTTATGGGATTTATTTGTATCTGTCCGCCAATTGCTCTTAAAACTTTCATTATTGTCTCAAATTGAGGTTTTGCTCCACCTGGTCAGGGTAAAAGGAAGTTTATTAGTTCGCTTTTACTGTTGGGGCAATGGGGGGATTAATCTTTTCAGTTGTTGCAATTACAATTTATCTTCCATTACTATTAAGTGTTGGTACTTAATGTCGACGGATCCAGGAGATAGTCAAATAAAAACACCCCCCTTCACATTTTCGGATGTAAAGATGGGTGCATTGCATGTAAGTAGCAGATTATAAATACCATTAGCGGAGAGCGAGGGATTCGAACCCCCGGTCCCGCTAAGCGGGACAACAGATTTCGAGTCTGCCCCGATCGACCACTCCGGCAGCTCTCCCAAAACTAATTACTTTAAAAGAACTGAGCATTCATTCTTCCGGCAACCTTATAAAATCGCTTCGCAATCACATTCTCTTCGTCCATCTGCCGGATTTAGATTCTAAAAGACACCCCTCCCTAACAGGAGAGGGACCGGGGGTGAGTATTCCCGGTTCTCCTTTGCGCGGCAAATGTACTATTTTTTACAATCAATGAAAACCGGAACCCTATAAAAGGACAAACCATTCATCCCTTTTTTATATTTGTACTATGAAAAAACAATCCCGTCTCAAACATCGCTTTGCCTCGCTACTGGCTTTGGGCATCCTGCTCAATTCATGCATTACCTATCAGTATATCCGGGATCCCCAAACCCTGAAACTGCAGAAAGAGATACGCGGAACCAGGACCGGAAACGTCCTGGGAGATTCTTTTCTCACCTTAGGTTCAGGAGTTGTGGCCGCCCTCACCGGGGTATACGTGGGGTATACCCCCGGAGCCAGGAACCTCAGGCACCTATCTCTCCTGAACCAAAGCGCCGACACCCTACAGGTCAATATGCTTACCGACCAGGTATGGAAAGATTCCACCTATTGCGATTTTCGGAATATCAGGATCCCCCCGGGAGAAAAATGCCGTTTGCTGGTACCCGTCAATTCGGTTTATAACCTCTATTTCAGCAATACCCCCGACAGTGAAGAGGATGATGAATTCCTGGAAATAAACACCAGCCTGAATTCAAAAATAATCCTTACTCCCGGCATGACGCTGGAAAATAAAAGCGACACCACAAAAACCATCCATCCAATATTACCATGAAAAGAAGATCCTTTATCGGAAAATCGGCCATGCTGGCGGGCACGGCCTCCCTGGTCCCGGGAATGACATCGGCTACACCGGTCCCGGCTTACAGCGAAAAAGAGTTGTATGAACTGAGAATATACCAGCTTACCGGCGGAAATTCGAAAACCGCCCTGAAAAATTACCTCACTTCAGCCGTGATCCCTTATATCAGCGGGAAGGGGGGGAAAGTGGGGATTTTCTCGGAATACAGTCTTCAGGAACCTCCCAGGCTCTATCTCTTACTGGCTTATCCCGATGCAGCCACTTGTTATGAATGCATGACCGGAATGGAGAAAGATGCTATCTACCGCTCCAACGCTGCCTCGTACCTGCAGACTCCTGCCGACAAACCGCTTTTCGACCGTTATGAAACCATGCTGCTGGAAGCATTCGACAGAATTCCGCACTTGATCCAGCCAGATCCTTCGAGGGGGTTGCTGGAACTGAGAATATATGAAAGTTACAATGAAGATGCCGGCCGGCGTAAGATAGCCATGTTCAATCAGGAGGAACTTCCCCTTTTCGATAAGGTAGGATTACCTAAAGTTTTCTTCGGTAAAATCCTGGCCGGAACACACATGCCTGCACTGACCTATATGCTCTGGTTCAGGGATATGGCTCACCGGGAGGAAGTCTGGGCAAAATTCAGGGTGCACCCCGACTGGATCACCATGAAGGACAAACCAGAATATGCAAACGCGGTCAGCAGGGTAAATAAGATTTTCCTTTTACCCGAAGAGGGATCACAGATCTGAATAACAGCCTGTTACAGCCACCTTTTTCTCCGAAAAAAGAGGATCATACCCAGTCCGATAAGGGCCATCACGCCCAGAATGATGAAATAGCCCCATTTCCATTCGATCTCGGGCATATATTTGAAATTCATCCCGTAAATACCTACAATGAAGGTAAGCGGAATAAAAATGGTGGAAATAATGGTCAGTATTTTCATTACTTCATTCAGCCGTTTGTTCCCTATGGACAAATAGAGTTCAATCAGGTTGGATATCATTTCCATATACGATTCTGCCGTTTCGATCACAATGGTGCTGTGATCCTGTAAGTCCCGGATAAAGGGTTTGGTTGAGTTAGTGAAATAAGGCGTATCCACCCGGTCAAGCTTGGTCACGACCTCACGCAAAGGCCAGACCGACTTGTTCAAAACCAGGCTTTCCCGCTTGACGATGTAAATGTCTTTCAACAATTCGGAATCAGGATCATTCAGAAGTCTATCCTCATAATCCTCAATGTGTTGACCGATTTTTTCCAGAATAATATAATAGTAATCCACAATGGTGTCCATCAGGGCATAAGCCAGATAATCGGCTCCTGAAAGGCGGAGGGATCCTTTGTTAGTCCTCATTCTTTCCCTGAGGTTATCGAAAATATCCTCATCGTTTTCCTGAAAGGTAATAACATAATTCCGACCCACGATCAGACTGATCTGTTCCACATCGATCCGTTCGATCCTTTCGTTGTAGGAAAGCAACTTCAAAACGATGAACACATGTTTGTCGAAATATTCGATTTTGGGCCGTTGGTCGGTATTGAGAATATCTTCCAGCACCAATGGGTGGATGCCGAAAAGTTTTCCGGTGGTTTCAATGGTTTTCAGGTCATGAAGCGCTTTGATGTCTATCCAGGTTACGTTGTACATATTGTTCACCGGGTAACAATGACCGATCTCACTGACAATCTTTTCTGAAAATGCATCTCCGTTATATTGAATCAGGTTGATTTTGACCCTTTCGGTTTTCTTTTTACCCGTAAAGACCAGACTTCCTGGTTGCATTCCTGTTTTCCTGGACAATTTTTTCATGAATACCCGTAAATTGTGATTCGAATGGAATTCCTTAACAAAATTGCATTTTTTATTTATGTTTGGTGATCAGGTCGTATTTTTTGTTATAAAAAAGTATTTTTAACCTTCTTAATTATTCAAAAAAAGAAATAATGATAAAGATCATCTTCAGGATGTGTATGCCTGTCCTTTTAACCTTACTGGTTTCTATTGTCCAGGCAAAAGATCCGTCAGACAACGCCCGCTACAGGAACAACAGGGAGATACAAGAGTATCTGCAGTCCCTTCAGAAAGAAAATCCTTCGGGAATCGCCTTGCATCAGATTGCGGTAAGCCCGGGAGGAAATGAAGTTACCCTGATCGAGATCGGAAGCAACCGGTCGCATGTCCCTGCCATTTTTGTAGGAGCCAACTTCGAAGGCAACTCTCCTCTGTCCGCAGAAGGTGCGCTGGCGCTGGCCAAAATGGTGATTGACTCATCGCGGTACACTCAGAAGTTAAAGTGGTTTATCCTGCCCCAACCCAATCCCGATGCTGCCGCCGCCTTCTTTGCACCAGTAAAATGGGAACGTACGGTCAACAACCTGGAAGTAAACAACGATACAGATGATCAGATAAATGAAGATGGTCCCGACGATTTGGACGGGAATGGGATGATCACCCTGATCCGGGTCGAAGATCCCGAGGGAAGTTACGTGGTGTCGAACAAAGATCCGCGGCTGATGGTCAGGGCCGATCCCCGGAAAGGAGAAAGGGGAAAATTCAAAATCTATCCCGAAGGGCTGGACAATGATGGCGACGGCAGTTACAATGAAGACGGACCAGGTGGGGTCAACATCGGCATCAGCTTTCCCCATCTTTTCAATCCCCGCAATAAAGAGTCGGGTTTGTGGCCGGGAGAATCCCCGGAAACCTATGGGATCATGAAATTCATTTTCGACCATCCTGAAATTGTAATGGCATACACGCTCGGATCTTCCGATTTCTGTCTGGATCCTCCCCGGAACAACCGGACCGGGGGAGCCAACCTGGAGAGCATCAAGGTTCCGGCCCGGTATGCCAGCCGGTTTGGCATAGATCCCGAAAAAACATACACCATGGCCCAGATCATGGAGATATTCAGGGCTGCCATGCCCGAAGGCGGCCGTGAAGTAACCCCCGACATGATAGCCTCCTTTCTGGGTCTTGGGGCAGCTGTCAATCCGCTGGAAGATGACCTGAAGTTTTACACTGCTTTTTCCGGGCAATACAAGGAGTTTCTGAAATTGAGAGGCATTACAACGGAAAGGATGCCGGCTTTGCCTGACCGGGACGGTTCATTTGAACTTTGGGCTTATTATCAGCTGGGAATTCCTTCTTTTAGCATGAACCTTTTTACCATACCCAAGCCTCCGGTGGATAAGATAGAGGAGGGTGCTTCCTCATCAGGCAGCAATGACAAATCGGCTCCGGGCAACGGGATGATCAAGAATGCAAATCAGGCAGTCAAAGTTCCGGATGCGGAAGAAATCGACAGGATAACCCTTGCCTATCTTGACAAGTACCGTAACGGCGAGGGATTTATTCCCTGGAAACCATTTGACCATCCAACGCTTGGTATGTGCGAGATCGGAGGTTTAGTCCCTTTTGTAGCTTCCACCCCTCCTGCCGGGATGATCGATTCCCTTTGCAGTATTCAGCTGCCCTGGTTGTTGCAGCTCACAACGAAGCTGCCCGATATCAGGCTGCTGAATGAGAAAATCACCAACCTGGGAGCCGGGATTTATAAACTTGAACTGTTCGTGGAGAATATGGGTACCCTGCCCTACCCGATTGCCATGGGATCGCGGAACAAACAGCCTGCCTTGGTGATGATCACCCTCGACGGCGAGGACATGGAACTGCTGGAAGGGTTCAAACGCACCCCCTTGGGCGATATCGGCGGAAATCAGGTTAAAAAACTGACCTGGATGATCAAAGCAGATAAAAAGGGTGAAATCACGGTAAAAATCGAATCGGCACCCTTTGGAACCAGTTCAAAACAAATCAGGATCGGAGGTTAATCATGAAAAAAAGATATCTGTTATTCATTCTCATTTTATCAGCCTGCCTGATGGTTCAGGCTGAAACCAGGACAAAGATCGAAGTGCCCCTGCGCTTTGACCGATACTATAACTATGAAGAGGTTGTGGAAGCGCTGAAAGCGCTTCATGCAGCCTACCCGAAACTCACCCGGCTTGATCTGGTGGGTCACAGCGAGGAAAACCGGGAGATTTACGCCCTGACCATCAACAACCCGGAAACCGGAAATGAATTATCCAAACCCGGAGTGTATGTCGACGGCAACATCCATGGGAATGAAATCCAGGCCGGCGAGGTGTGCCTTTATTATGCCAACCTTCTCCTGACCAAATACGGGGAGAACGAAAAAATCACGAAAGCCGTGGACAAAAATGCGCACTACATCCTTCCGGTCGTCAATGTGGACGGAAGAGCCCGCTTTTTCAGGGATGCCAATACCTCCAGTTCCAGCCGGAGCTTCAGAATACCTTACGATGATGACCACGACGGACTTTTGGATGAGGATGCTCCCGACGACCTCGACGGAGATGGCAATATCTGCCAGATGCGGATCAGGGACCCGCTGGGCAATTACAAAACCGATCCGGAGGACAGTCTGCTCATGATCCCTGTCAAACCGGGTGAAAAAGGGGAATGGACGATTTTGGGAGAAGAGGGTATCGACAACGACAATGACGGAAAATATAATGAAGACAGTGAAGGATATTTTGACGCCAACCGGAACTGGGGGTACAACTGGCAACCAAACTACGTCCAAAGCGGCGCCGGTAATTTCCCGCTTTCGGCCAAAGGGGTTAAAGCCATTGCTGAATATGTTCACCAACGCCCCAATATCATCGTCAATTTTGCTTTCCACAATTCCGGAGGAATGTGGCTGAGGCCGCCGGCGACCAAGGATGAGCGGATCGATCCGCGCGACCTGGAATCTTACGACCTTATCGGGAAAAATGCATTAAAAATAACTCCGGGCTATGTTTACCAGTCCAGTATTGACCTTTACGCCACATACGGAGATACAGATTCCCACATGTACAACATTGAAGGATCGTTTTCTTTTGTGGGCGAACTTTTCCAGCGGGAACAGGAGACCTATCGCGAAAGCAGGGAAAATAAGGTTACCAACAGCGGAGATGTTTTCGCCGGAATGAGAGGCGGAAATCCCGAAGTAAACCGGGAACAGATGAATTTCAACCGGCACCTGGGACTGAACGAACTCTATCACAGTTGGAAACCATTCCAACACCCGGTATACGGAGATATCGAAATCGGAGGCTGGGTAAAGATGAGTTCCAGACTGCCCCATCCCTTTATGCTGCCTGAGCTGGCTCACCGCAACGCCATGGTGGTGTTGTATGCTTCGGAACAGACCCCTGAGATCAAAATGGAAATCATGGAGGTGAAAAAGGCGGGGAAAAACCTGACCCAGGTAAGGATCCGCCTACAGAATGAAAAAGGATTGCCTTCCATGTCGGCCAATGCCGTGAATCTGAAGATCTATCCGCAGGACATGCTGAAGATTACCGGAGTGAAAGTCATCGCCTCCGGAAAAGTCACCGATATCCGGAACAACCGGGTAGATTATCAGGAATACAGGCCTGAGGTGATCTATACTTCGGTTCCCGGATATAGCCATTCAGAATACCAGTTCCTCGTGGAAGGAAAAGGAGAAATGAAGATCAGCTACCTTTCCCGGAAAGCAAAAGACCTGGAACAGACAGTCAAATTGTAAATTAAGAAGGGAAGATCAGGAGATCACTTCACCTCCATCAGCACCAGCCTGGCATCCACGCCTTTGACCAG
>CAYWTT010000182.1:0-7344 GCA_964461245.1 uncultured Prolixibacteraceae bacterium
TTTTTTACGGAATTTGGGATTTTTCGGATTAATTGATCAGCTAAAGGTTCGCGAAAAAAAAAGTACGATGCAACTTGAATTTCTTTCGGGCAAAAAACTACATCATCAGGATGAGAATACTTATGAATCGCATCAATCCAGGAATTACCCAAAACAAGCTGGGAATCGATTTGGAATGAATAACCCGTTAAAGCGGACGTCATTAAAATCAATTTCATGTGACCACTCGCTTCTTCCTCATAATTCGAGGCAAGCATCAGTAAAAAAACAGAAAGAGCTGTTTTTTCCGCTGTCTTTTTGACAAAACTGCAGAAGGAAGTTACATCCTGAATTTGCGGTGGTACCAGAAAAATCACATTGTCTTTTTTCTGCAGGATTAAGGCGGAATTCGAAACTGTTTTCTTTTCAACCTGCAGTGGAAGGAAATTTGAAACAGCCGAGTCAGCTGCGGGAATTGAAATTTTACTTGTTGTAATCATAAAAAATCTCCTTCTTTGTATCTGAAGGAGATTGTAGCTGCCGGTTATAAAGCCTTGACAAATTTTCTTGTCATAAATATAAGGATTTTATAAAGAATATTCTTTTACTCGGCTTTGAGACTGGAAAGATTTTTGATGGACAGCTTTTGATCATCGGATTAAAGTTCTGGCATCGGTGAACCGCTGAATTTTTATTTATTCATAAGTAACAAAGCGATAGCCAACACCCGGTTCTGTAATAAAATATTTGGGTGAATTTGGATTAATTTCCATCTTTTTTCGGAGTTGTCCGATAAAAACACGAAGATATTCTGTATGATCTGAGTCCTCAAATCCCCATACATGGGACAAAATTGTCTGATGGGTTAATACCCGATCAGCATTGCTGGCAAGGTAAGCTGCTAATTTATATTCCGTTGCGGTTAATTTGACCTCTTTTCCCGAAAGTGTGATCAGATGACGACTTAAATCGATCACCAGTGTTCCAGAAGTAATAACGGATTGCTGAATTCCCATTGCTTGCGAAGCGTGTTTCAAAGCTACACGAATCCTGGCTAATAATTCTTCGATTCCAAAAGGTTTGGTTAGATAATCATCAGCACCTTTATCCAACGCCTTTACTTTTTCCTTTTCATTGTCCCGAACCGATAAAATAATGATAGGAACCTGAGTCCATGCCCTGAGTTCTTCACAAACCTTCAGTCCATCCATATCTGGAAGACTTAAATCAAGAATGATGACGTCTGGAGGTTGTGCCGCAGCGAGTGTTAAAGCATCGTTTCCGGTACTTGCGGTAGTCACTTTAAACTGATTCGCTGTCAGGATCGTTTTCAAGGCTCTGAGAATCTGAGGTTCGTCATCAACCACTAATATTTTCGTTAACATTTTTCAGATTTCTTCTTTCACTGCTTTTAATGCAGAACTCTCCCAAAATCTAGGGATTGAAAAATTAAATGACAACCCATCCGGTTCATTTTCAGCCCAGATCTTCCCTCCATGAGCTTCGATAATCCCTTTACAAATGGATAATCCAAGTCCGGTACCGGTCACATTTTCAAATCCATCCATCCGATAGAATTTGTCAAATATTCGTTCTAATTGATCTTCAGCGATATGAGGACTTTGATTTTTAACCTGAATGAGCATTTGTTTTTCTCTCCAGAGCTGAATCCGAACCGTAATTTTCGAACCTTTGGGAGCATATTTTGTACAGTTACTGAATAGGTTGGTAAATACCTGATCCATTTGGATGTAATCCACAGGGACATAAGGAAGTTCGTCCAGAATTTCGATATCAATGACATAGTCTTGGCGAATGGTATTCATTCTTTTCAATACACCATATACAATCTCCGCCATCGAATTCCATCCGCGCTGAGGATTTAAAACTCCTGATTCAATGCGAGACATGTCCAGAAGATTGCCAACAAGGTGATTCAAACGATCAGTTTCCTCTTCAATTGCCGATAAAAGTTCATATCTGGATTCAGCATCCAGATTAACTGTCTTGCTGCGAAGACTTGAGACAGCAGCTTTGATGGTCGCCAGTGGTGTCCGAAGTTCATGAGAGACTGAGGACAATAGAGATGTTTTTAGCTTGTCGCTTTCCTCAAGAATTTTCGTCCGATTATTAATATCAATGAGATAAGCACGTTCGATTGCCAGCGTTCCCTGCCTGGCAAAGGTATTCAACATTTTCTGCTCGACAGGAGAAAATGGCAACCCGAATCGCCAGATTTGAACAATCTCTTCTCCCCCTCGTGCAGTCGATATGGGTATAATGAAATCCGGATCCGATGGTTCCCGGGTTTCATTTCCGACAGATACAGAAATCTTTTTTGTTCTGTCAGGAGTCTGAAATATCATGACCTCCACCCTGTCTGCATTAAAGGTCGCATAAATTTTTTCCGCTAAGATTCGCGATATTTCTCTTCCATCTTTCAACCCGGTCAGCGCAATATTCAACTCATATAAATAAGTCACTTCTCTTTCGCGTTCAATAACAGCCATCAGATTTTGTCGGTCCTGATTCAGAAGCTGACTGATAACAATTGCGATAATCAAAAAAACAATCAGAGAAATCAAATCCTGCGTCTGACGGATTGCCAATGTAAAGCGGGGAGAGATAAAAAAATAGTTGTAACAGAAAAACGAAAGGATTGCGGTCAATATGGCAGGCAACAAGCCAAAGATCCGTGAAATAAAAACGACAGGTAACAGATAAAGCAGAGAAATTACTTGGATATTCAATTCATCGCGTAAAAACCATAAAATACCAGTCACTGAGCTGACAGCCAGAATTGGGTATAGAAAGGGAAATATTCTTTCATATGTGGATCGATCCCATTTTTGCATACACAGAATTATACAACTCGCAGGATCAGATCATAAATGCAAAAAAAAATGAGACAATCAAACAAGGATTGCCTCATTTTTTTATAAAAATTAGCAACAATATCTCCCTTTTTCATCACAATGCTTTTCCGAATTTCGAATTACTGATAAATTAGGGGAATTGCTTGAAAATGCGATCAATTGCGATGCAAAAATTCTTTATCAGCTATTCTTTCAGGTTTTTAAGAACATCTTAATGAACTGAATTGCGGGCATTATCAAATTTCAAAACGGATTTCGAAAAATTTTTCTGACTGGTCACATGCGGCTCTGTATATATAACAGATACGTGCCAGCAAAATAAATTATGGCCATTAATACGGAGTCTGTCTCCATGTGGCGAAATCTCTTAAATTGAGTGACATTTCCAACCAAAGCCAGACTGGTCAACAAAACTCCCAACATACCTGCAATCAAAAAAGACGGATCAATCGCTCCGATAAATCTTCCGCTTGTAAAAAACACATCGGTCAATGCCAATCCGAACATATTGAACATATTGCTTCCAAACAAGTTGCCGATTGCCATTTCCGGTGCTCCAATTTTAAAAGCTGCAATGGAAGTAACCAGTTCCGGCAAAGAAGTAATAATTGCAACTAACGTCGATCCAATAAAGCTGGTCCCTAAACCGGTAATATCAGCAATCGTTGCACTGCTTTTCACCATCAATGGCGTAGCAACCAATAATATTAATGATGCCAGGAAGAAACCGATGATTCCGGCTTTCAACGAAGGGATCGATCTTAATTCTTCTTCGGATAAATCGGTCGTGATATCGCTGCTGTCATTTTTATTGATGAGATAAACTGAAAAAACATAAAATGCGGCAATTATGAGCGAATCGATCCCAACCCAGCCGATCTGAAAATTTATGGTATTCAGTAAAGGATTTGCGCACAAAAAGAATAAAACCAGTGTACATAGAAACACAGCCAGACTGCCTGATAATGCATGTTTAAAGGCGCTGATTCGTAAGATACGCTGATCTTTTCCCAATACGTCCAGAATTGCCAGTATGAACATATTAAATGCGGAACTACCGAAAAAATTTCCTGCCGCCAGGTTGGGCTCTCCAGCCAAAACCGAACTGATACCGGTTAACACTTCCGGAAGACTGGTCGCTCCGGCAAGAAGAAGCACACCAACGAACATTCCGCTGATTTTCGTTCGTGCCGCTATGACATCTCCGTTGGATGCCAATTTCATGGCAGCAAATACAATTAGTACTGCACTGACAGCAAATGTGAACCAGACAAAATTGCCTGTCGTTATGGTTTGAATGATTGAATCCATTATCTCACTCCGCAGAATAATTCTTGTGTAAACCTTTTACGCCGTCCAGTTCCCAATAGCAAAAGATTCCAGTGTCTGGATTTGAGAGATCTCCAATTACTTGTTCTGTCTCTGCAAGACAATTCTGAACAATGGTCTCGGTCTGGACAACAGACATGAGTGATACGTTATTTTCATCCAAATTTTCAGTGGTATACGCATACCGGCCTGGTATGCGCATTCTTTTTCGAAATGCACCAGTACTTTCATAAATGGTTGTACCGCCGACTCCGGATTTTTTCCAGGCATCAAGAATCATTTCAAGTTTCTGTGGGTCATTTAATACAAACAATATCATGTACATAGAATTGCCTCCGTTTTAGGTGAAATTTTCTTTTATTATCAGAAAATGACTCAATCTTTTTTTCCCATGTCCGAAATTCTGCTTTTTCTGTATGAGCCGTTCGACAGGGATTCGAAACAATACGCATATTATAATAGATCTTTATCTATATACATCGATTTTTATTATTGATAATTATCACTTTTTGTCGAAATCCGCAGAAAATAATTCATTAATTCATTTTCTGCAGATTCTTATTCAATTTTGAAATATCGTAATTCCATTTGAATCCTTTTTTGCAGTATTAATAAAATTCAAATTTTATAAATACAAATATCTGTTAAAATGCATGATTGTGGATTGATATTTCCTGAAAAAGAGGGGATGAAAAATGAAAAAACGAGTGATTATTGTGGGGGGAGTAGCTGGAGGAGCCAGTACGGCAGCGCGGTTGCGAAGACTGGATCAGGAAGCTGAAATCACGATTTATGAACGTGGAGAATATATTTCTTATGCAAACTGTGGATTACCATATCATATTGGGAACGTGATCAAATCGCGCGATGCCTTGCTTCTACAGACTCCGCAAGTCATGAAATCAAGGTTTAATATCGATGTTCACATCCTGCATGAAGTCATAGCTATCAACCGGAATGAGAAAACTGTTTCAGTCAAAAACCTTAAAAATCAGGAAGTAACCCTTGAAAAATATGACACACTGGTTCTTGCAACTGGATCATCTCCGGTAATCCCTAAAATTCCCGGCATTCAATCGAAAAGAATTTTATCACTCTGGACTGTCCATGATACGGACGACATCCGAAAGTACATTCAGGACAATAAGGTGGATCATGCAGCAGTCATCGGGGGTGGCTTTATCGGTGTGGAAATGGCTGAAAATCTTCGTCACCGTGATATGGATGTCACGTTGATTGAAATGATGAATCAGGTGATGACTCCCTTTGATTATGAAATGGCTCAGTTAATTCACGAATCGCTGGAACACCAAGGTGTTCATCTTCATTTGGGAGATGGTGTAGACTCCTTTGAAGAGAGCGATGACTCAGTGCTTATTCATCTGAAAAGCGGGAAGCAAATATCCGCACAGATGGTTATTCTGTCTATTGGCATCAAACCGAACAATGAACTAGCTAAAAATTGCGGACTGGAAATCAACGATCGCGGGGGAATTGTGGTTGATGATATGCTACATACCTCTGATCCTGATATTTACGCAGTCGGAGATGTTATCGAAGTAGAAGATTTCATTGATAAAAGCCGCACGATGATCCCTTTGGCCGGACCTGCCAATAAACAAGGCCGGATTGCAGCCAATAATATCGCCGGAGAAGAGGAACATTATCAGGGAACCCAGGGTTCGTCCATCATTCAGATTTTTGATTTAACCGCTGCAAATACCGGAGCAAATGAAAAAACCTTAATCAAACGTGGATTGGTAAAAGGGAAAGATTATGAAAGTCTGATTATCGTTCAAAACTCGCATGCCGGATATTATCCGGGAGCAGTCCCCATAACGATGAAGTTATTGTTTTCCAAAGAGGGAAATAAAATCTTTGGAGCTCAAATTATTGGCAAAGATGGTGTTGACAAGCGGATTGATACGATTGGAACCGCGATTCGCCTTGGCGGAACCATCTGGGATTTGAAATCTCTGGAATTTGCCTATGCGCCTCCTTATTCCTCCGCAAAAGATCCGGTAAATATGGCCGGTTTTGTGGCAGAAAATGTACTGAAAGGACGAGTATTTTTTTCGGAATGGGATGCCATTGAGAAGCGTAATTCGCAAAAAACTGCCATCCTGGATGTGCGGGAAGAAGCAGAAGTTCAAACTTACGCAATTCCTGGTGCCATCAACATTCCACTTGGCCAGCTTCGTAGCAGAATTTCAGAACTGAACAAGGATTCTGAGACCATTGTTTTTTGTGCCATCGGGGTCAGAGCTTATAACGCAGCCCGTATCCTGATGGAACAGGGTTTTTCAAACGTGAAAATATACCCCGGCGGGATTCGTTTCTATCGTGCGACGCATTATGAAGAACATGACCTCCCTCCTGTTACACATGACCGTATTGCTGACAGCGGACATTCTGAAGCAGATGAAACTCCAGCAGTATCATTTCGGTTGGATTGCAGCGGAATGCAATGTCCTGGTCCCATCATGAAAGTATTTGAGACGATGAAAGATTTGGAAGAAGGAAAAATCGTAGAGGTTTCAGCTTCAGACCCGGGATTTGCAAGAGACATAGATGCCTGGTCCAGACGGACCGGTAACACAATACTTTCCAATGAAAAAAAAGGAACTGATTATGTTGCCCTGATTCGCAAAGGCTCAAAAAAATCTGAGGGAAATCATGAAATTTCAAAACCTGATGACGGAAAGACAATTATCGTTTTCAGCGGTGACATGGATAAAGCGATTGCTTCCTTCATTATTGCCAACGGTGCAGCAGCAATGGGGCGTCCGGTAACCATGTTCTTTACATTCTGGGGATTGAATGTTTTGCGCAAGCCTGAAAAGGTAGCCATCAAGAAAAATTTCATAGAATCCATGTTTGGCATGATGATGCCGCGCGGTACAAAACAATTAACCCTTTCAAAAATGAACATGGGGGGTATAGGCACTGCAATGATCAAAAAAATCATGAATGACAAAAATGTGGATGCCTTGGAAGTCATGATTCAAAAGGCAAAACAGGCCGGCGTAAAATTGGTCGCTTGCACTATGAGTATGGACTTGATGGGAATTAAAGAAGAAGAATTGATAGAAGGCGTCACTCTGGGTGGAGTCGGATCTTACCTGGGCGATGCCGAAGAATCAAACGTCAATTTATTCAT